>NZ_WXWK01000172.1:0-29621 GCF_009904835.1 Vibrio sp. V33_P6A3T137
GAAAAGGGCTTGAGAAATATCTCAAGCCCTTTATTTTTTATTTTTAAAGTCAATAGTAGCAGTAAAAAGAGTAAACTAGGCTTTGGCTTTAATGGTTTTTAAGGCTGGTAACTGCGCTTCAAAATAAAGCTTAGTCTCTTTGATGACGACATGACGTAAAGCGATTAAGCCGATCAGGTTAGGAATCGCCATTAATCCGTTAACGATATCGGCAATAATCCAAATCAGATCGAGATGAAGAAAAGCACCAGAGGCGACTAAGCCGATAAAAATCACTTTATAAGGCAGAACGGCCTTGGTTCCCCATAGGAACACTACGCAGCGTTCTCCATAATAGTTCCAACCTAAAATCGTGGTAAAAGCGAAAAAAATCAGCCCTACAGAAACCAGCAATGGTCCAAGGGTTTGGGCATTAAGGCCCGTGGCAAAGGCATGGGTCGTCATCGCCGCCCCAGCAAAATCGCTTTGCCATGCACCTGTCAAAATCAAGGCCAATCCGGTCATGGTACAAATGATGATCGTATCAAAGAAGGTGCCCGTCATTGAAATCAGGCCTTGTTTCACACAAGAGTCGGTTTTTGCTGCAGCGGCAGCCATCGGTGCACTGCCTAAACCAGACTCATTGGAAAAGACACCACGGGCAATACCCGATTGAATCGCCAACATGATACTTGCGCCTAAAAATCCGCCGCTGGCTGCGGTTGGTGTAAAGGCGGAAACCAACACCAATTGAATCGCATCGAGTAGTTTATCCCCATTACTGATGATCACACTCAAACAAGCAACGACGTAAAAAAGCGCCATAATAGGCACAACTTTACCTGCGACTTTGGCGATGGATTGAATACCACCGACAGTGACAAAAGCGACTAGGATGGTCAGCACAACAGCGGACATCTCTCGGGGTACACCGAAAGAAATTTGAGTCGCGTCTAAAATGGCATTAACTTGTGGGAAAGTACCGATACCAAAACAGGCAACGCCTAGGGCAAAAACCGCAAATAAAATCGCTAAAGTATTTGAACCTACACCATCACGCAGATAATACATCGGTCCGCCGACCATTTGTCCTTTATCATCGACTTTACGGTATTTCACCGCGAGTAAGCATTCCGCGTATTTCGTTGCCATACCAAATAAAGCTGCCAGCCACATCCAAAATAATGCGCCTGGGCCGCCCAGTTTAATGGCAGTGGCAACCCCAACAATATTTCCAGTGCCAATGGTAGCGGAAAGCGCGGTGCAAAGTGCTGCGAAGCTTGATACATCACCTTGTTTATCGCCGGGTTCTTTACTAAATACCATTTTAATCGCAGAGGGTAGGTAACGAAACTGCAGTAAGCCTAAACGAAAGGTAAAATAGATCCCGGTTCCTACGAGTAGGATCAGTAGTGGTGGACCCCAAATAAAGTGGTCAATAGTTTGTAGCAGTGTTTGTAGGTTGGTCATTATTTCCCCTTAATAGTGTCAACATAAGGAGAAGAGGAAAGGGGCTGAATAATATATTCAGTCAAACTCACCGCGATAAAACAACACACAAAGAAAACCGTGCCACGATACCCGTGGTACAAAGTCACTGTCAGCGTTGTTTACGTAAAGTGAGTAAAGCCATAAGGCTTAGAATCATAGAACCTTTCACTCCTCTGTCCTTTTGCCTGAGAGTTTCACTGTGCTGATATGATTAGCACGGCTTGCTCCTTCGGCGACCGATTGAACGGTTCTCTCCAGAGGTTCCTCCAACAACAGTCCTCGCTTTTCTCTTCAAAAAGAATAAAGCACCTGAAAGATTTACTTCTTCGGCGGGTATAGTTAACTAAGTGTTAGAATTTAGTTAATAACCACTCTCCTGCTGTCTTCAACGGAACAATTATCTAGTGTTACAATAATTTGCTTGGCGATATTACCCAAAATAAAGTGTGATGTCATCTGCAAATTTAGTGGTAAATGACTGGAATAAACAAAGGAGCGCAGTGCACGAGTCAGCGTAAAAAATCAGCGCTGTTTGAAAAAACGTCACTTTCAAAGTGAACTCAGTTAAATTATTGACATAACAGCAGGTTAATCCATTTTTCTTTGACCTATTTGGTGCGATAAATGGTATAAAATAGCAAGCAGCAACAGGCTTGAGAGCTACACTTGTCTTACCGAATGTCATTGAAGTAGGCAAAATAAAACCGGAGCATACTATGACCAGATTGATTTTTATTGGGGTATTGATTGTTCTCGCTTTTCTTTTAATCCGTTATGGAACTAATGAGAAACTTCAAAAGTGGGTAGTGATTGTTTTATTATCGGCTTTTGCTCTTTATACCGCTTCGCTTGTGGTCACTGAATTAATTCGCTGATGCTAAATTGGGAGTCAATGTGAATCAAAAAAAGGCAGATGAACACCAAGATGTTGTTGTCATTGAACAACGTGACAAACGCAGTTACCTCTATATTGGGTTAGCGGCAGCATTAGGGTTGGCATTAGGGGGATTAGTCGGTTCGTCAGTGACGGAGACTAAATGGCAAACCGCTTATGCTGGTTTGCAGGTCAATGTTCAAGCGTTACAAGAAAATGCGAAGGCATTAAATGAACGAACGGCTCAGCAGGCAGAGCGACAAGAGCAAGAGTGGCAAGTGAAACTGCAAGAGCATCTTGAGCAGCAAAAAACACAACATCAAGAGCAGTTGGATCAATTAGAACAACAGATTGCAGAATTAGAAAAAGTTAACTTATCGTTAGATCAGCAATTAGCAAAGCAAAACAACGCATTACAAAGTGCTGATGAGAAAAATGCACGATTACATCGTCAAGCGGACATGCAATCGATACTTTTTGAGCGTTCACGAGAGTTATTTCAAAAAGAGCTAAAGATTAAGCAAGAAGTTGAACAGCTACAGAAAGAGCAAAAGCAGTTGAATGATGCTTTACCTATCTTGAAAAAAGAGTGTGATGTTTATTTAAAAGGCCAATCTTGGGATGCAAAATCGGATGCTTGTGATAAGCAAGATGCGGCGAGTTCAAGATTAAGCCAAGTAGAACAAATGTTACGCGTTCATCAACTGGACTTACAAGAAATTAAATCATTATCAGCGGAAATAGGTTTATAGCACCACGCGGTTAAGCATCGAAAAATCCAGCCTCTAGAGCAATAGAGACTGGATTTTTTGTTATTCGCGAAAGTTATTATATTGGAAAGGTTGTTCTAGGTTACTTTCTTTTAAAAAGGCGATTACCGCCTGTAAATCATCGCGTTTTTTACCACTGACTCGAATTTTATCGCCTTGAATAGAGGCTTGTACCTTGAGCTTGGCATCTTTGATCATCTTAACCACTTTTTTGGCCAGTAATGATTCGATCCCTTGCTTAAATACAATATCCTTGTACCAGTTTTTGCCTGAATGGACGGAGTCTTTTAGCTCCATAGCTCGCGCATCAACACCGCGCTTGGCTAAATTGCCACGCAGGATATCCAACATTTGATTAAGTTGAAAATCATCTTCAGCGGCTAATTTTACTGTCTCATCTTTGAGCTCGAAACTGGCGTCGACATTACGAAAATCAAAGCGTGTGGCGAGTTCACGATTAGAGTTATCTACGGCATTACGCAGTTCTACGGTATCAACTTCTGAAACAATATCAAAAGAAGGCATAACTTAAATTCCTTATTTTATTGAGTACGTCGAGTGGTTATCGCTTGCGCAAGGCGAGTGAGCATTGTTGCGGTATCATCCCAGCTTAAACAAGGATCCGTGATCGACTGGCCATAGGTTAAATTATTCAAGTCACACATGGATTGATTGCCTTCAATAAGAAAACTTTCAGCCATAATACCCGCGACCTTATGGCTACCGGATTCAATTTGACGACCAATCTCTTCAGCAACTTCAAGCTGTTTGCGATGCTGTTTTTGACAATTGGCATGGCTAAAATCAACCACTAATCGTTCAGGTAAATTAAATTCAGCCAGTTGAGCGCAAGCGCTATTAATTGAATCTACATCAAAGTTTGGGCCACTTTCCCCACCACGTAAAATGACGTGTCCGTAGGGGTTACCGCTGGTGCGATAGACGGTCATGCGCCCATTTTTATCAGGCGAATAAAAGTAGTGTGAGGCATGAGCGGCACGAATGGCATCAATCGCAATTTTGACATTGCCATTCGTGCCATTTTTAAAACCGACAGGGCAAGAAAGTGCCGAGGCCATTTCTCGGTGAATTTGCGACTCTGTAGTACGCGCACCAATCGCTCCCCAACTGATCAGGTCTGCAATGTATTGCCCCGTGATCATGTCGAGAAATTCGGTTGCCGTTGCTAGTCCGAGTTTATTGATATCGAGTAACAATTGACGTGCTTTGTTTAAGCCAGCTTCTAACGCATAGGAGCCATCTAAATTAGGATCAGTGATCAGACCTTTCCAGCCAACCACGGTGCGTGGTTTTTCAAAATAGGTACGCATGACAATGAACAATTGGTCACGATACTGATCTTGTATATCACTTAATCGGCGTGCGTACTCAAGTGCGGCATGGGTATCATGGACAGAGCAGGGGCCGACAATGACCAATAAGCGGTCATCTTGGCCCGATAGGATTTGTTCAATTTGTTGACGTGAGTGAGCAATGCGTTCGGCAACCTCATGGGTCACCGGATGAGCAAGGCTTAATTCAGCCGGCGTTGGCATTGGGCCAAGGGCTTGGGTTCTTAATTCATCAGTTTTTAATGGCATCACATTGCCTATTCTTTTATTGCGAAGCGCTAAAGATAACGAATTTAACTCAGAGAATAAACCACTTAGCATAAATGCAAGTGATGAAAACTGTAAACTTGATATTTTATTCATTTTAAATGAATTAATATTGATATTTGCCCTTGTGTTTGGTTAATGAACTCGGTATTTTCACCCTATACCAATCAAGAACAGATGGAGCCGTTATGAGTGTTGTATCACCCTCTTCAATAAATAAGCCGTTTGAGCAAGGGAATACCTTACCTCAATGGTCCCAACAAACATTGAGTTCGACGCTATTTGTTGTCATTTCAGAGTTGATCGCAGATAGCATTTTTTATCATCCTAGTTTGGTCACCGATCTGACTCAGCTATCTGAACGAGAGAAAAGCTCGCTGAATGCACTATTAAACGACCAGTCCATCGCTGAGCATTTTGTTGATACGTTAGTGGAGCGCATTGAACAAGCGATTAAACCCCATCACCAAAGCGTTCGTGTCTGTTTAAGTAATGAAGATAGTGCACAGAGTCGTGCTTTGCTTGGCGGAGAAAAAGTCACAGTTGAACCAAATCCGGCACTTGGAGTGCGAGGTGTAGCTCGATTAACGGACAGTGAATACGCTGATGCATTTGAGTTGGAGTGCAACGTGATCAAAAGGCTGATCAGTAAAGGGCATCCTATTGAAATCGTTGTGCCTTTTGTTCGCTCGCTGAGTGATGCCGCTGGAATTATTGACGGCCTAGCTGAGCAAGGCTTGCCACGCGGTTTACATGGATTACAAGTGTCGTTTGTTTGCCAAGTTCCTTCCGCCGCGCTATTAGCTGAACGTTTATTGGCTTATTTTGATGGGATGCTGTTAGATTGGGACTCCCTTGCCCAGTTTACGTTAGCGACGGATAATACGGTAGAAAGTCTTGTTGAACGTTATCAGCCGACCGACAACGATGCCGTGTTTCAGTTAGCAGAAATGGCGATCAAAGCCGTTCATCAAACCTCTAAGCCGTTAAGTATATTAGTTAGTGAGCAGAGTGTGTCGACTAAAATTCAGCGCTTTTTGTCTGAGATTGCTCAGCCAGACTCGGTTTACTATTACTGAGTCTTATCTTTAAGAAGCCAAGCAAAAATAGCTTGGCTTCTTATTTTCTGTAACATTTCGTTGACATTTTCTTGGCTATCGAGTGAACTGGTCTGATAAGATCACAAGGAAGTTTTAACTATGTTTTCTGCTCTGACTAAAGCTAATTTCTATCTTAATTATTTCGGTATTTTTAAAGTTCCGCTGATTTGGTATTGCCGCCCTAAAATTTTGCTGTTGAATGAGCAAGCGGTTGAAGTACGTATTCCGCTGAAAAAGAGGAATAAAAATCATCTGAATAGTATGTATTTTGGCGTAATTGCCGTGGGGGCGGATGTGGCTGGTGGATTTATGGCCATGCATAAGGCTCAGCAGCGTGGGGAAGTTATTTCTTTAGCGTTTAAAGCCGTTAAAGCGGAATTTTTAAAAAGACCAGAAGGGGATGTCCACTTTCACTGTGTTGATGGTGCTGCGATTGATGCCATGTTGGATGAAACCATTGCGACTGGTCAACGCGTCAATCACGAGGTCAAAATCGTCGCCACTTGCCCATCACAGCATGGTGATGAGCCAATGGCAGAATTTTGGTTAACGCTGTCTGTTAAAGCGGTGAAATCAAAATAATCAGAGTAAAGAGAGTGACTTAATCTAACTCAATGACTTCAATGTCGACAATTTTGCTTCGGTTAATCACGATTTTCCAACGGTAATAACGCGGTGTCTGTTGATGATCGTCTTCTTTAATGATCAAGTTAATTAAGTGACGTTTTTCGACAGATTCTCGGCTGACTTGACCATTGCTAAGCTGATAAATTCGAGTCGAGCTTTTATCAATTAAGCGTGTTAACGGGCGTAAATCGATCATCATCGCTTCACGGGTTTCTTCATAACCGCTCATAAAGCGTGATGTTGACATCTCAACTTCAGAGCGGTAATGAAGGATTTGTTCTTCACGTTGAACAATTCGCTTCTTACGAATAGCTTGAATTTTTTCTGGTAACTGGGATAACGATTGATAATCCAACCATTCATCTTTTTGTCCAACTTGAGTTCCGGTACTGGGATCAAAGTAGCGGCGACGCCATTTAGGTTTACCTTTACGGATCCAACGCCACATCATGTCGCGCAAATCATCTTTAAAAATTTCGCGTAGCGCGTAAATAAATGACATCGCAATAATAAATGAAGCGGTAATCTCTCCCCAATAGTCACGTGCCACTATCGCGGTTAGCGTAACCACGACCATGACTAACCCCGTTGCGACCCCCTTAACCATCCGTTTGATGTTATTACCCAAAGAGGTCACTTTCTCGTTAAGAATGATCGGGTGTTCAATTAAACGACGTAATAAACGCATTTTATTACTCAGACGGGTCATGTCGGTTCCCGCTTTGGCTGAGTTGTAATGGTTTAAGGCACGATGCGCTTGTTCTTTTTCAACTAAGGTGATGAGGCGTTCTTTAATGGTTTTATAGTCACTGTCACGGGTGAGATGAGCGACAATCGATAAAAATTTTTGTTCGGTATACCAAGAGAGATAGTTATCAATATTGGCATAATAGCGCTTAAGGCTTTCATCGTAAGGGATGGTTCTGCGTAATCGTTTTAGAATATCGAGCGATAGCTCGATCACCGTATCGACCTCATCAGCTGTGACGGTGTCACTAGTCGCGTTGAGCTGATTAACGGCTCTATCTAAGGCGATCACATATTGATAAGCAAATAAACTCAAGCTTACCCGATACTGTGTTGATGACAGGCGACCTCGTTGTGCTAATCGGCTATGGACAAGAGGCAGGAGAATTTTATCACTATAATAGGAGCGCTTTTGATGAATGGAGCTATAAAAAAACTCCGACTCTGAAATGACTTCTGGGCTAAGGCCTAATTCTCCAGGAATAAAAAGATAAACATCCAAATCCAGTTTCTTACTGCCTGACATTTGAGTGGCAATCCTCAACGTGACAGCGTCATATTTATCTACCGTGATCAACGAAAGCTCCTGAAAAAATTGCTGAATTTTATCGATACAATTGCGAGAAAGCATAGCAGAGATCACGTATAATCTCTGCAAATTTGCTGTGAGACAATTTTACATGATTAACATTGGCCAAATTAATAGCTTAGAAGTGGTAAAAATCACTGATTTCGGCGTTTTTTTAGATGCGGGAGAGTTCGGTACCACTTTGCTGCCTAAGCGTTACGCACCTCAAGGTGTCGAACTGGGGCAATTTATCGATGTGTTTCTGTTCTTTGATTCAGAGAATCAATTAGCAGCGACAACTGAGACACCGATTGCTCAAGTGGGAGAGTGGGGATTAATGAAAGTCGTCGGTGTGAATAATACCGGAGCATTTGTTGATTGGGGCATTAAAGATAAAGACTTACTGATCCCCTACAGTGAGCAACGTGCGCGCTTTAACGAAGGACAGACGATTTTAGTTTATGTTTATACCGATAAAGCGTCTGGCCGTATTGTGGGTACCACCAAATTTAATAAATGGTTAGATAAAACACCAGCGCATTATAAGGTTAACCAACCTGTTGATTTGATTATTGCTGAGCGTTCAGAGCTTGGTTTTAAAGCGATCATTAACGGAGCGCATTGGGGGATGATTTTTCCCTCGGATGTGTTCGGAAAACTGTTTATCGGCAAAAAAATCAAAGGTTATATCAAAAGTATTCGTCCTGATGGCAAAATCGATCTGGCTCTTCAAAAAGTCGGTGTCGAAAAAATGGATGAGTTAAGTAGTAAAATCTTAGCCATGTTAGAGAAAAAACAAGGCTTTTTACCGCTGAGTGATAAATCGACCCCAGAAGAGATCTTTGCCACTTTCCGTACCAGTAAGGGCACGTTTAAAAAAACCATTGGTGGTTTATTTAAGCAAGGAAAAATTGTGATTGAAAAAGACGGCATTCGTCTTGTTTAAGCTAGGTTGAGTACTGTCAGCTCAAAAAATGGCCCAAAACAGCGTTAGGTTTTGGGCCTTGGGAAACGCGCCAGAAGGGGAGTTGAGCGCGATTTACGGCTATCCCCTTGGTTTGGCTATTATATGGGGATATTGATAAAGTATAGACTAGTGTCCACTGTTTGATACTTATCATTCCTTAACGCGCAGCAATGCTTTTAAATCCGTCTATTAATATCATCAGTGTGGAATGTTCATTGGCTTTAAAATAGATTTTTATCGCGCACTAAATCTCGTGGTAAGCCATTTTTGATCCGATTACCGACCCATTTCCCTAGACCGATGACATCGCCTTGATAACAAACAATCACCTCACCTTGGCCAGATAGGTTTTCTGGCCTGACATCACGTCCCATAAACCACTCACGAGCTTGAACCTTATCTAATTCGACCGATTGCGATTCTTGTCCGGTTGCCAGTGTTGTAGCGACTTGATGTTGCCAACGGTAGCCCCGTTTATGTTGCTCAGCAATTTTTATCCCCATCCGAGAAAAACGGAGTTCGCTGAGTAACGGCTCTAAAGCTGAGGGAAAGAGCCAGATGTCATTATCCCGTGACCACACTTGGCTGTCTTCTGGTAAGCGAATGTTCAGTGCATGATATAATTGTTGCTCAATCTCAAGGCGTTGTGCAGGGCCGACTTTTGTGAATGGGAATTTGCCCAAGCGTTTTTTTACAGCGGGCGTTTCCACCGATGCCTGTTTGGTGATTTTGGCGACAAAAAATCCTTCACAGTCATAAACTTGTGGAAATATATGCAAAAAACCCTCTTCAGTAATGGCCTGTTCTGCACTCGGAAAAAGTTGATCAAGACGGGTGAATGTGACCGCGTCACCATAAGTGTGTTTTAAGTGCCAGCAGACGTCTTGATTCTCTTCACGACTTAACGTGCAGGTTGAATACACCAAAACACCGCCAACCTTGAGCGCCTGAAAAGCACTTTCAATTAAGGACTTCTGGGTTTGTGCGATACTCATTACTGAGGCTTTGCTCCAATTTTTCATCGCATCAGGATCTTTACGTACCGTGCCTTCACCTGAGCAGGGAGCATCAAGTAATACGGCATCAAACTGCTCAGGCAGCCAACCACCAAAAATTTGCCCATCGAAATTGGTCAGAGCGCTATTGCGAATACCGCAACGCTCAATATTGGCGTGTAAAATTTTTACCCGACTGGCGGAATATTCGTTAGCGATTAATACGCCTTGATTATCCATTAACGCCGCGATTTGTGTGGTCTTAGAGCCCGGCGCTGCTGCCATGTCTAATACATGTTCAAAAGGCGCTCCAGATTGCATAAATAGGGCAGAGACGGGCATCATCGAGCTGGCTTCTTGGATATAGAATAAGCCAGCCATATGTTCTGCAGTATTACCTAAAGGGACTTGTTCTTCATCTGCGGTAATCCAAAAGCCGCTCTCGCACCAGGGGATTGGTTCTAAGTACCAACCTTTGTCTGCGGCTCGGGTTTGAAAGTCAGCGACAGATATTTTTAAGGTGTTAACACGAATACTTTTTCTGAGTGGTCGTTGGCATGCAGCAATAAAGTCATTCAGGTTCAGTGTTGAGGGCAATATTTCAGCGATGGTAGCGAGGAACTCTTCGGGTAGTGCGACAGTGGAATGCAAAACAGTGTCTCTATAGGCGGATTCTGGCCGCGATTATATACGCATCGCAGCCAGACTTGAAGCTTCTCTCAAGGTCGAGGTATGGCCGTTCGCCAGCGTTTCCATTCTTCTTGTGGTTTTTGATGAAGATAAAAAGAGTGGCCAGCTGGAGCGGGAGGAGCAAGCTGCTTTTGTTCTGGCGTTGCAAAAGTAATCCCACCGCGAACTATACTTTCCAGTGTTCCTGACTTGATATTCGCTCCAGTCAATCCAATTGAGACATCTACGCCCGACGTGTTCCAAAATAGGCTATTACGGCGAACTAAATAAGCATAGTCGGGATCAATATCGATTGTTGAGATAACCCGATCAGCAAGAGCGCCCAGTTGGATGTCAATCACTCTGCCAACTTCAATATCACGATAAAAGACCGGGGTTCCGACATTAATTGAACCACGGTATTCGGTTTGGAGTGTAAACCTGACACCACTCGGTGAGTAAGGCGCAGAAGCGAGGTGAAAAGTGTGTTGCTCAGCACCTTGGCCGGGATAGACTTCGATACTCGGTGAGACAAGATTCTCTAAATTAGTGATGCCTTGTAAACTGACATTGGCTTTGGCTACCCAAAATACGCTCGTTGCACGAGTAATAAAAGGGGCGTATTCGGGATGAATACGAGCAGAAAAAGTCACTTGTGATTGACTAAAACTCGGTGAAACGGCGATAACTTCACCGACTTGTACGCCTTGATATTTGATTGGAGTGCCTCGATTGACTCCTTCATTGCTCCTTGCCAATAACGTAATGGCTTCACCAAACTGTTGTGCTTGTTGATAGTTGGCGTAAAGCTTCCAACGCCCATCGAGTTTATTTTCTACACCGGGTAAGGTATCAAAGGCAATACCACCTTGGAGCAGGCTTTGTAACGGTGCCGCTTGGATACGCAGACCATCGGTTAAAGAGGCATTCACTTCAATACCGGAATGATTCCAGAATACAGTTTGTTCATTAATTAAATGTTGGTATTGGTTATCAATACTGACTTCCACCTCAACACCTTCTTTTTGTAACTTAAATTGGGTGACATGACCAACGGGTAAATGACGAAATAGTAGCGGGCTACCAATTTGTACCGGAGGCAAGGTATCGGCACTGAGGCGCAAGGCGCGAGAACCCGATTGTTGATACGCCGCCAGCTCTGCCAGTGATGGGTTAGCATACAGAGAATAGCGTTCAAGTACGTTTTCTTCGCCTTCACTAATAAAGCTGATAGCCCCACTCAGTAGTTGCTTCACAGGAGGAAGTGAGAGATTAATGCCCGCACGGCCAAGTTCAGCACGCATTGAACCATCAACATAAAAACGGTTTTTTGAGCGAATTAATGGCTGATATTGTTGCTCGATAACCGCGTGGAATTCGACGAGGTCAGCACTAAGCTGAACATCTTTTATCACGCCAATGCGTACCCCTCGATATAAAATTGCAGCACCTGAGGTTAAGCCATAAGCATGTTCTGCAGTGAGGGTAATAGAAAAAGTGTGCGATTGGGATTGTTGATACTCAATTTTTCTGAGTGCCGTAAATTGTCGAGTGCGTTCACCGTCACCCGGCTGTAAAGTGAGGTAATTACCTTTGATTAAGTTCGATAAATTTTCTAAGCCAGATAGTGAGATTTTGGCTTCTTGTAAAATGAACTGACTGCCAGTGGTTAGTAGTTCATTTAATGACGGTTGAATTGCAGCATGAGCAATAATTTGTGTCTTATCCTCATTCAGTTGTAAATGAGTGATTTGTCCTATCTCTAATCCGCGATACATAATGGGCGATCCGGAAGCGTTAATCCCACTATCATCAGGCAGTGTAATCGTGATCGGAATGCCGCGTCCGGCCGTTTTGAGATCTTTGTAGAGCCGAAATTCACTAAATTGGGCAGCAGGCTCACCGCCGTCGGGAGAGTCGACGGCAATCGCTCCGCCAATTAAGGCGCTTAAACTTTCTAAACGAACGTCAATTCCATCAAAGCCTAATGAGGTACCTATGCCGCTGACGTTCCAAAAACGACTGTCTTTGGTAATCAAGTGACGGTATTCAGATTCAATCGAGACTTGTAAAACAATCGATTGTGCATCTTTAGCAAGCTGATAGCTAAACACTTCACCAATCGGGATTTTTTTATAAACAATCGGTGAGCCAATAGAAATACCGCCAAGATCGTTGGCTCGCAAGGTGATTTGTAGCCCACCATTGGAGACCAAGTCAGATGGGGCGCGATCTAAGGCATGAAATATCTGCGGGTGGTTTTCTTGCCCAGGACCACCTGGATGCAAGGCGATATAATTACCAGACACCAAAGCATCCAATCCTGAAACACCAGACAAACTGGCGGTGGGTTTCACCAACCAAAAGCGTGTGGTATCAGAAAGTAATTGGGTAGCTTCGGGGTAGATATCCGCTTCAACATAAATACTGTCTAACTGGGGAGCGAGTTTTATTTCCCGTACCATACCGACTTCTAATCCCTGATAGCGAATCGGTGTTCTCCCTGCGACGAGCCCTTGTGCATCCGAAAAATGAATTTGGATACGTTCACCAGCGTCATGTATCGCTTTACCGACCAGCCAACCTGCGAGCAATAAGGTGAGGATCGGTAGTATCCATAGAGGCGAGACCCCTTTATTGGATTTGATCTGCGGAGAATAAGACGCTTGGGTCATTGGTGGTTTATTCATTACAAGACTCGCTGTGTTTTGTCTCTTGCTGATAATTATCCCACAATAGACGGGGATCAAGGCTTTCTGCTGCTAACATGGTTAATACGACCACAAAGCCAAAGGCTAGGGCACCATCACCAGGGATAAAATTAAGTAACTGTCCCCGATCGACCAAGGTCAACATAATGGCAATCACAAATAAGTCGAGAACTGACCATTTTCCAACCCATTTTATCGCATAGAAAATACTCATTCGCTGCCGATGATAACGGCTACGTCGATATTGAATGGCCAATAACAAGTAGACAAGCCCGAAAATCTTCATTACAGGAACGACAATACTGGCTACAAAGATAATCGCAGCAATGCCATACATACCTGAATTCATCAGCGAAGCGACACCCGATAAGATGGTATCTTCCAGACGTTGCCCATTGGTGATCAATATAGAGATCGGAAGTAGGTTCGCGGGAATGATGGCAATACTCGCGGCGATAACATAGGCCCAAGTGCGTTCGATTGAACGAGGTTTTCGATGATAAAGCGGGTGATGACAGCGAATGCAGTGCGTGCTTTCATGTTGCGATAAGTGGCAATGATGGCAATGGACTTGTTTATCGGTTTGAGCAGGGTAATCTTGTTCGGGTTTCCACGCTTCCCAATAGCGACGAATGCTAATTCTGCTGAGTAATAACACAGTAAAAATTTGCAAGAGCACCAAACTGAACAGCGCCGGACCAACAAAAATATCGGCGTAATCGCTCAATTTAAAGCTTGAAACGGCAACGCTGACCAAAAAGACATCAATCATTGCCCATGCTTTTAACAGCTGCATGACCCAGACCGAATAGCGTAAACCAATAAACCAACGATAACGTAGCGCTAGATGGGCGGTAACGATGGAAGCAAAGACCAGAAAAGGAGCTAGGGAGCTGCAAAAAAACACCAGCAAAGCCAGAATCACATAGCCCTCATTGGCGAGAGCGATAATCCCTCCAGATAAGGATGCAGGGATCATCACACCAATTAAGCGGATAGTTAAAAAGTCAAAGGCATGCGCAGGAAAAAACAGCAGTAAACAGGTGACGGCAATCGCTAAATTACCTGATAACGATGGGCTGCCACCTCGATAGAGCTGAGTTCCGCAGCGAGGGCAATAAGCACTTTTACCGCGCGGCACATCGACAACATCAACGGGCAATTCACATCCCTGACACAAACGAAGGTTATTCGTGCTGGATGTATGTTGAGTGAGTGGCGTGCTAGACATCAGCGGGTTACTCGGCATTCGGTGACGTTGTCACTGATTGGGTGCGTAAATTGCAGCTAATCAGTGCCATAAGCCAAACGGAACTATGACTGAATAGCGCCATATAATGTTTGATAAAGTCCTTGCTGTTCAAGTAACTCTCCATGTGTACCAATTTGACTAACGCGTCCATCTTCTAATACATAAATCAAATCAGCCTGTTTCACCGCAGATAAACGATGGGCGACAATCAGCGTAGTTCGTCCTTTTAAAAATCCACTCAATGCACGATGCAGTGCCGCTTCGGTTGCCGTATCGAGCGCGGACGTCGCCTCATCTAAAATAACCAATTTAGGATCACTTAATACCATTCTAGCTATAGCTAGACGTTGGCGCTGTCCACCAGAAAGACGGATACCGTTACGGCCAATGGGAGTATCTAATCCTTGACTGAGTTGATGGGTGACGTCTTGCAGTTGTGCGACTTCTAATGCATGCCAAAGCGAGGCGTCATCATAATCACCACCGAGGGTTAAATTATGCCTTAAAGTGTCGTTGAAAAGTATAGGTTGTTGTAATACCACCGCAATTTGACTGCGAATAATCTCAAAACCAATATCATCACACCGTTCGCCATTAAAACAAATTTCACCTGAATCTGCTCGATATGCTCCGAGTAGTAATTGAATTAAAGTCGATTTCCCGCCACCACTGGCTCCAACTAAAGCGACTTTTTTACCCGCGGGTATGGATAAAGATAGCTCATCAAGGACTTTTTTCTCGCCATCATAAGAAAAATTAACTTGTGAGAGTGTCACCGTTACGGGTTGATGTTGAGTAAATGGGTTGACTTTACTGATCGGACGATACTCTTCCTCAAGCTGCAATAATGTATTAATTCGTGTCAGTGCTGCTTTCGCGCTATACCAAGAAAATTGAATACCCAACAGCTCTTGTACTGGTCCTAACATAAACCATAAGTAGCCAAAAACCGCAAAAATTTGTCCGATAGTCAGGTCGCTAAATAGCACCATTAACATTGCGACCGCGCGAAACAGCTCAAAGCCCAGTAGAAAGAGTAAAAACGAGAGTCGCCCCGCAGCTTCAGCTTGCCAAGCGTATTTATCGGCATTGGCTCGCACTTCGTTGGCATTGATTTTGAGTTGAGTTAAAAACTCCCGTTCTTTGTTGGCGGCTCTAAGCTGATAGATACCATCTAAGGTTTCGACTAAGCGATTTTGAAATTTCTCAAATGCTTGATTCTCGCGTTTTTTGAGATGTTTGACTTGACTGCCGAGTAGGCGAGAAAAATAGATAACAATTGGGTTAACCAACAAAATAAATAACCCTAATCGCCAATCAAGCCACAGTAGCACTAAGGCTGTGCCTAACACCGTCAGTAAACTGATTAAAAATTTA
Organism: Vibrio sp. V33_P6A3T137; assembly: GCF_009904835.1. Lineage (NCBI taxonomy): Bacteria > Pseudomonadati > Pseudomonadota > Gammaproteobacteria > Vibrionales > Vibrionaceae > Vibrio > Vibrio sp. V33_P6A3T137. The sequence continues at coordinate 15,747 of NZ_WXWK01000172.1, forward strand.
CTCAATGTTGAGCCAATAAATTGATCGATGGTTTCAATATCAGTCACTAAATGGGCATTGATTCCGCCACTACCGCGCGTTTCGTACTGACGAATGCTGATTCGGCCTAGCTTATCAATCATCTTACAGCGCATTTGATAGGTAACCGTCTTCGATACCCGCGTAAATTGCCGACTTTGTACAATATTCAGCAGTTGGCTGCCAGTGCGCATGAGCACTACCAGTAATAAAGTGAACAGAATATACCCCGTCGGTGTTTGCCAATCAGTAGGCAGGAGAGTATCCATTAAGGCTAAACCACCAGCGGGTTGATTAAGTAATACTTCATCGACCATCAATGGCATCAACAAGGGAATAGGTACACTGATTAAAGTCGCAACGATGGCAATAAAATTGGCATAAAGCAGCGGACGTTGATGTTTTTTTACTTGAGTTATCAACCAAGAACGGCTAATAGTGTCATGATTATTGGTCATTATAATGAGAATGCATCCTATTTAGTTTGATAGGTATTGTACGAAGAACAATAAGTGAAGTCTTTAATTTTATTGGGAATGAATATGAACTTAGCAGATTACCAACGTTTAACGAAGCAAGCCGTCGCTTTACTCGAATCTGAAACCGACTTAGTGGCTAACTTAGCGAACTTAAGTGCTTTATTAAATATGGAACTGAGCGACCTAAACTGGGTTGGGTTTTATCTCTTACAGAATGATGAATTAGTGCTAGGCCCTTTTCAAGGTAAACCCGCTTGTGTTCGTATTCCGGTAGGACGTGGAGTATGTGGGACGGCGGTTGCCACCAATACCGTACAACGTGTGGATGATGTGCATGCTTTTGTCGGTCATATCGCTTGTGATGCAGCAAGTAACTCGGAATTGGTGATCCCATTCACTATCTGTGGGCAATTGGTTGGTGTGTTAGATATTGATAGCCCAACAATTGCTCGCTTTTCAGAAATTGACCAGCAAGGACTGGTATTTTTAATGACGGAAGTAGAAAAGGTGCTTAATTCACACGCGAACAAGGCATAAATTCGCCTTTGCCAGTGGTTTTTCGTACTCAGGTCACTATAATACCGAACATATTTTATTATTTATGCCCCGCGGACCAGCCGCATCAACCAGGAATCCTCATGGAAAACACTGAAAAGTTAAAAAACAGCAAAGAAGTGATTGCGTATATTGCTGAATGTTTCCCTAACTGCTTTACTTTAGAAGGTGAGGCTAAGCCTCTTAAAATTGGTATTTTTCAAGATCTTGCTCAGCGTCTCAATGAAGATCCTAAAGTAAGCAAAACTCAACTTCGTGCAGCACTAAGACAGTACACTTCGTCATGGCGTTATCTGCATGGTGTTAAAGCTGGTGCGGTTCGTGTTGATCTTGATGGTAATGCTTGTGGTGAACTTGAACAGCAACATGTCGATCATGCTCAAGCTGCGTTAGCAGAAAGCAAAGCTCGCGTTGATGCGCGCCGTAAAGAGCAAGCGAAGAAAGTGCGTGAAGAGGCCAATAAAGCTAAGCCAAAAGCGAAAAAACCTCAACCACGTCGTGCACAAGCAACCGATGTGACAGCAAAAACAGAGAAAAAACCAGTTGAAACGCGCGTGTTACAAGCTGACGAAATGAAAGTTGGCAAAGAAGTCAATGTGAACATGGGCAAAGGCAACATGGCTGCGACCATCGTTGAAATTAATAAGGAAGATGTGCGTGTTCAACTCGGTAACGGCCTGCAAATGGTTGTGAAGACGGAGCACTTGCGCGCTTAAAGGAGATATTCCTAAGCATGAAATGCCGTTCAAAATTAACATCAATTGCTGCTGGCCTATGGCTGGCAGCTTTTTCTGTTCAGGCGATAGAAGCCAATCTCAAGATAGAGGATCTTCCTCTTCTTACTCCACAAGCTCAACATGAAACCGCCAGTAAACGAGTAACGTCACGTTTTACTCGTTCTCACTATAAACACTTCTCTTTAGATGATGCGTTTTCTCAAGCTATTTTTGATCGCTATGTTGGCATGTTGGATTACAATCGTAATCTCTTTACTCAGGCCGATATTGACGCTTTTAAACCCTGGTCAACCCAGTTAGATGATCAGTTAAAAGCAGGCAATAATCAGATAGCATTTGAATTGTATAATCTTTCAATGCGTAAACGTTTTGAGCGTTTCCAATACGCGTTGTCGCTCCTTGACCATGAAATGACCTTTGATAACGACGAGTTTATTGAACGCGATCGCTCCAAAGCCGCATGGCCGAAAGATCAAGCGGAAGTCGATGAGCTATGGCGTCAGCGTGTTAAATTTGATGCATTAAACTTGAAATTAACGGGTAAAACATGGCCAGAAATTCAAGAAACGCTGGCTAAACGTTATAACAATGCGATCAAACGTTTAACTCAGACCAATAGCGAAGATGTTTTTCAAGTCTATATGAATGCCTTCGCTCGGCAGATCGACCCTCACACCAGCTATTTATCTCCTCGCAATGCTGCTCAATTTCAATCGGAGATGAATTTATCTCTTGAAGGGATTGGCGCGGTATTACAGATGACGGACGATTATACGGTGATTCGCTCATTAGTCGTTGGTGGCCCTGCGGCGACCAGTCGACAGTTGAGTGAAGGGGATCGCATTATCGGTGTCGGTCAAGAGAAAGGCGATATTGTTGATGTGATTGGCTGGCGTCTCGATGATGTCGTGCAGTTAATTAAAGGGCCGAAAGGCACTAAAGTGCAACTGCAGGTATTACCGGAAGGTAATGACGCAAAAAGTCACATTGTCACTATTGTCCGAGATAAAATTCGTCTTGAAGACCGAGCGGTGAAATCTAAGGTCATTGAACAAGACGGCAAAAAAATCGGTGTCCTTGAAGTGCCTAGTTTTTATGTAGGCTTAGCACAAGATACCGATAAGTTACTGACGGAGCTAAAAGCCAGCGGAGTCGACGGTATCATCATCGATTTACGTAATAATGGTGGTGGCGCATTAACGGAAGCCACGGCACTTTCTGGTTTATTTATTACCAGCGGTCCTATTGTTCAGGTACGCGATAGTTATGGCCGAGTGAATGTTAATAGCGATACTGACGGCAAAATCAGTTATCAAGGTCCAATGACGGTTTTGATTAATCGATTTAGTGCTTCTGCGTCAGAGATTTTTGCCGCGGCCATGCAAGACTATGGTCGAGCGATTATTCTTGGTGAAAACTCATTTGGTAAAGGTACGGTTCAGCAGCATCGCTCTTTAAATCATATCTATGATTTATTTGAACAAGAGCTTGGTTATGTGCAATACACGATTCAGAAGTTTTATCGAATTGATGGTGGCAGTACCCAAAATCGTGGTGTGATCCCTGATATCGTTTTCCCGAGTGCTATTGATGCGAGTGAAACAGGGGAAAGTGTTGAGGAGAATGCACTACCTTGGGACCGGATTGATCCGGTTAAATACCAAGTATTGCATGACTTTAGTGCGACGATTGCTAAGCTCGATCAGCGTCATCAAACTCGGATCCTAGCGGATCAAGAGTTTGGCTTTATCTTGCAGGATATTGAAAAATATCAAGCAGAAAAAGATGATAACTTATTGTCTTTAAATGAAAAGCAACGCAAGCAAGAGATGGAACAAGCGGATAAACAGCGATTGGATAGAATTAATCTTCGCCAAGCATCCCTTGGTAAAGAACCTTTTGCGGCCTTGAGTGATGTTCCCAAAGACTATGAAACTCCTGATGCTTATTTGAATGAATCGGTATCAATCATGGTGGACATGCTCAAGATTTGAGCTTTTCTATCTTGAAGAGTGAAAGCGAGCCAATGGGCTCGCTTTTTTATAACTGTTTGTTTTATCGTTGTTAATTTGAAATAAGTGTGCAGATAAGAAAAATTTATAATGTGATTTTCATCGAAATTTCGCATTATAAATTGAAACCGCCTAAGCTTAAAATAAAAGCATTAGGGGGCACGATGAAATGGATTGCACTATTTATTGCTTGCTTCAGCTTAACGGCAACGAGCCCACAGTTAGAAGCGCGTTATCACTCAAGACAAGATCTGACTCAGTTTGACGTGCCTTTCTTACTTGGCGATTGGTTTTTGTTTAACTCTGCACCAGAGGCATCGAAAGAAAACTTTCTCGTCGTTCGCTTAACCCTCAAGTCGGATTATTCATTTTTAATCGATATACAAAAGAAAGACTACAGTATTGATCACTGGCAAGGGCAGTATTCGCTCAATCAAGATAGCTTGATCCTTGGTATCGATAGCAGCACACCACAGCACTATTTTTATCAAGCGAATCATAATCAATTAATGCTTAATGGCGTTATTTTTACCAAGATGTTAACTAGCCCGTTAGCGGGAACTTGGTCAGGAGACTCATTGGCTGGCAGCGATCAATCGCTTCTCAATTTACAAAGCCTCGATTTGATTTTACAACCCGATTTCATCTTCTTTTTTCGTGCAACGGGTCAAAATGGTAATCAAACCGTACAACAAGGGGTGTTTTATACCGAAGATGAACAATTGGTCCTGTTGTATCCCCATGGTGAACATAATACGCGCTTTCAACTCAACCAAAATCGCTTAACTTTAGATATTGAGCAGGGCATGCTTTACGCCGAATTAAATCGAATTCGTTAGTCGTTTTTTTCTCCATCATATTGCAGATTGACGATTTTCTTTGTTCTTTAGCTTCTTTAGCTTCTTTAGCGCTGTCAGCGTGACGCTTTATCGTTTTAATACCTTTATTTTTGACCTTATCATTAAAATCCCATATCGCGTATCTGGGATACATCGGGCGAAAATCTCTCATTTTTTCGGTCTAGGGGTTGTTATTGGTGAAAACAAGATTAAGATCAGTTGATTAACATCAAGGTTTCTCAACCTTGCTTTTCATCTGTTTACGTCAAAAAGGATTCCGACCATGGCGACAAGCCCATTAGCCAAGTATCGTAAAGATTATCAGGCTCCCTCTCATTATATTGATCGTATTGATCTAATCTTTGATTTGCACGATCACGCGACTGTCGTTACGGCGGTTTCTCACGTTGAGCAACAGGCTGACAGCTCAACACTATTGCTGGATGGTGAAGGGCTAGTATTAACATCATTAAAAATTAATGGTGAAGAGTGGCAACACTTTACCAAGTCAGAGGCTCATTTAGAAATAACTCAACTACCTCAGCAGTTTGAGTTAACCATTGTGACGGAAATCGATCCTCAAAGTAATACTGCATTAGAGGGACTCTATAAGTCCGGTGGCGCTTTCTGTACTCAGTGTGAAGCGGAAGGGTTTCGTCGCATCACTTATTTCCTTGACCGTCCAGATGTCTTAGCCAAATACACCAGTACCGTGATTGCCGACAAAGCCTTATACCCATACTTGCTAAGTAATGGCAATAAAATTGCTCAAGGTGAGGCTGACAATGGTCGTCATTGGGTCAAGTGGCACGATCCCCATCCTAAACCAGCGTATTTATTTGCTTTGGTTGCGGGAGATTTTGACGTCTTGCGTGACCAGTTTATCACTCGTTCTGGTCGTCACGTTGATTTGGAAATTTTCGTTGATAAAGGCAATTTAGATCGCGCAGGCCATGCGATGACGTCACTAAAAAATTCGATGAAATGGGATGAGCAGCGGTTTGGTCTGGAATACGATCTGGATATTTATATGATCGTGGCTGTCGACTTTTTCAATATGGGAGCGATGGAAAACAAAGGATTAAATATTTTCAACTCAAAATTTGTGTTAGCTAATGAGAAGACGGCGACCGATACCGATTATCTTGGTATTGAAGCGGTGATTGGCCATGAATATTTCCATAACTGGACGGGTAACCGAGTTACTTGTCGTGACTGGTTTCAATTAAGCTTAAAAGAAGGCTTAACGGTATTCCGCGATCAAGAATTCTCTTCTGATCTTGGTTCGCGAGCGGTGAATCGCATTCATAATGTCCGGATTATTCGTGGCCCTCAATTTGCGGAAGATGCTAGCCCAATGTCTCATCCTATCCGTCCGGATAAAGTGATAGAAATGAATAACTTCTACACACTGACCGTCTATGAAAAGGGCAGTGAAGTGATTCGGATGATGCATACCTTATTAGGTGAAGCAGCGTTCCAGCAAGGGATGAAGCTTTATTTTGAACGCCATGATGGCACCGCAGCAACTTGTGAAGATTTTGTTTTAGCGATGGAAAAGGCAAGCGGTATTGATTTAACTCAATTCCGTTTATGGTATAGCCAATCGGGTACACCATTACTTAAAGTGACGAGTCATTATGATGACCAAGCACAAACTTACGCATTAACGGTTGAACAAAGTACAGAGCCAACGCATGATCAGCCAGAAAAGTTACCATTGCACATTCCGTTTGATATAGAACTGTATCGTGAAAATGGTGAAATCATTCCGTTACAGTGTAATGGAAAGGCCGTTTCTCATGTACTCAATGTAACTCAAGCCAAGCAGACGTTTGTCTTTGAGAAGGTGACCAGCCAACCGATTCCATCTTTATTACGTGAGTTTTCTGCTCCGGTAAAACTTGAGTATGACTACCGTGATCAAGAGTTAAGCTTTTTAATGAGGCATGCGACTAACGCTTTTGCACAATGGGATGCTGGGCAGATGTTGTTGGCAAAATACATTCGAGCGAATGTCGAAGCCGTTCAGCAACAACAAAAGGTCACCTTACCTGAAGCGGTTGTCGATGCATTTCGTGGCGTGTTGCTCAGTGATAAGCTAGAGCCAGCCTTTGTGGCAGAAATGCTGGCTTTGCCGAATCATAATGAAGTATCGGGTTGGTATAAGCAGGTGGATGTCGATGCGATTGCCAAAGTGTTACATGAACTGAAAGTGATGTTAGCCACTGAGCTAGAAGATGAACTCAGTGCCACTTATCATTCATTAACTCAGGCTGAATATTCGATTGAGCATGCGGCGATTGGTCAGCGTACTTTACGCAATACCTGTTTAGCTTTATTGGCTTTCACTGAGCAAGGCAACCGTTTGGTCCAACGTCAGTATCAGCAAGCCAATAATATGACCGACACGATTGCCGCAATGAGCGCGGCGAATAGTGCTCAATTGGCTTGTCGAGAAACGCTGATGGCTGATTATAGTCTGAAATGGCAACACGATGGGTTGGTGATGGATAAGTGGTTTGCTTTGCAAGGTTCGAATCCTGCTGAAGATGCCTTGAGTGTCATCCAGGCAACGATGCAACATACCGCTTTTAGCTTGAAGAATCCTAACCGCATTCGTAGCTTAATTGGTTCATTCTTTACCATGAACCCGGTTAATTTCCATGCACTTAGTGGTGAAGGTTATCGCTTTGCGGGGCAGATATTGCGTGAGTTAAACAACAGTAACCCTCAAGTAGCTTCTCGTTTAATTGATCCATTACTCAAGTTTCGACGTTATGACGAGCAGCGACAAGCATTAATGAAACAGCAGTTAGAAGCGTTACAGTCACTGGATGATCTTGCGCGTGACTTATTTGAAAAAGTCAGCAAAGCGCTTGAACAAGCCTAACTTGTTCGATATTTACTCATTGATCGGGTGCTGGAAGGGAATCCCGTTTCCAGCACCATTTAAAGCACAATTATGAACTACTATTTTTTCTCTCTTAACATCTCTTATCAAACTTTCCTTGCTCATTATTCTGGGCTAGCCAGCCACATTCTAGTCACTACCGAACATGGCTTACGTTTACAATTACCAGCTGCAAAATTTCGCCCATTTCTTAGCCAAATTGGAGTAAAAGGTCGATTTCGTCTAACAACTGACCAAAACAATAAGTTTATAAAGTTAGATATGCTGTCCTAAGGTAAATTTGTGGTGATTTGAATCGCTACGCCTGTCACATTATTAAACATTTCACTATCAATTGCGTCCAAATGCGTTAACGAATGGTTAGCAAAGCACTACAATAGGCCTCGCATTACCGTAAGTTACAACTATGCTTAGCGCATACCCTACCAGCCTATAATTCTAATATTTGGAGTCGCATATGACCGCGCGTGAAAGTTTGATGCCGGTTCTACTTGAAAAAGTATACCAGCTAATTCAAGACAAACTTGAGCTTGCTCACCAACCTCTTGTTACTCAACTCGGCCAACACCTATTTAGTAATGTTGCGCAAGACGATCTTAGTAAACGTAATGAATCTGACTTATACGGTGCCGTAGTCAGTCTTTGGCATCATATTAATGAAAAGAAAGCCGACCAACGTTCGGTACGTGTATTTAACCCAACCGTCAGTAAACATGGTTGGCAATCGACTCATACGATCGTTGAAATTGTCGTACCCGATACTCCTTTCCTTGTTGATTCAATCAAAATGACCTTAAGTCGTCTCGATTTAACATCGCACTTAATGCTAAACGGCCCAACGCACATCGAACGAGACAATAACGGTGCGGTGCTTAGCATTGGTCAAGGCGCTGGCGCGTTGCAATCACTCTTTCATATTGAAGTGGATAGACTCAGCAGCAAAGAAGAGATGACGGCGCTAAAAGAGGAGCTATTGGAAATCCTCAGTGATACGGCTTTGGTCGTTCAAGACTGGAAGCCAATGGCGAGTAAGCTTGAGCAAGTGATTGAGGAGTTAGAGTCGCATAAAAACCATATTCCGGTTGATGCTGAACATTATCAAGAAACTCTCGTTTTCTTACGCTGGCTTGGCGCGCATAATTTCACTTTCATGGGTTATAAAGAATTTGATCTGGTTAATCACGACGATGACACTGAGCTTCGACCTACGCCAGATGCAGGATTAGGCTTATTTTCGGATCCGAAACGGGTTCGTGGTGTTAAATTATCACAGTTTTCCGACTCTGCTCGTTTAGAAGCGAAGAAGCCTTTCTTACTGATCCTGACTAAAGGCAACAAACAGTCGCGCATTCATCGCCCAGCGTATACCGATTATATTGGCATTAAGAAGTTTGATGCCAATGGTAAAGTGATTGGTGAGCATCGTTTCACGGGTTTATACACCTCAGCCGTTTATAATCAAACGGTCGAAAGCATTCCACTGGTTCGCGAGAAGGTACAACGTATTCTTAAAGCAAGTGGCTATCGTGAGGGCTCTTATGCCTATAAAGCATTACACAATATTTTAGAGAACTATCCTCGCGATGAGCTTTTGCAAGCGAAAGAAGAAGAGCTTCTTGAAGTGGGGATGGGGGTTGTGCAGATGCAAGACCGTGACCTGATCCGTCTGTTTGTTCGCAAAGACCCCTTTGGCCGTTTCTTTAGTTGCATGGTTTATGTCACTAAAGAGCGTTACAACACCGAACTACGCCGTCAAACACAGCGCTTATTAAAGCAGTATTTTGGTTGTGAACAAGAAGTGGAATTCACCACCTATTTTTCTGAAAGCCCGCTAGCGAGAACGCATTATATTGTGCGGGTAGAAAATAACAGTGCCAATATTGATGTTAAGAAGATAGAGCAAAATTTAATGGAAGCATCCACCAGCTGGGATGATCGTTTATCCGAAGCAATTATTGCCAATTTTGGCGAAAGTTCAGGTTTATCATTAGCCAAAGAGTATCAACGCGCTTTTCCTCGTTCTTATAAAGAAGATGTTATGCCTGGCTCCGCGGTTGCGGATATTGAACGATTAGAAGCCCTGAATGAAGATAACAAACTCGGCATGCTGTTTTATCGTCCTCAAGAAGAGGCGAAAGATTCTAAGGCGGTGCGCTTAAAACTGTATCATCGTGATGAGCCGATTCATCTGTCCGATGTGATGCCGATGTTAGAAAACCTTGGCTTACGTGTCATCGGTGAATCGCCATACGAAGTGACGAAGACCAATGGCCAAGTCTATTGGATTCTAGATTTCTCTATGTTGCATAAGAGCGAGAAGCAAGTTGATTTGCGTGAAGCACGCGATCGTTTCCAACAAGCATTTTCAGCCATTTGGCATGGCGAATTAGAGAGTGATGGTTTTAACCGCTTAGTGCTTGGTGCTTCTTTAACTGGACGTGAGATTTCTATTTTACGCGCTTATGCACGTTACATGCGTCAAGTCGGTTTCCCATTCAGCCAACACTATATTGAAGATACCTTAAGTCATTATCCCGACCTAGCGAAAGGGTTGGTTGATCTGTTTGTACGTCGTTTTGATCCTAAATTTAAAGGTTCGCAAAAAGGCCAAGCGGAGCTGATTACTCAGTTAACCGAGCAATTGGATCATGTCGAAAGTCTCGATGATGACCGTATTCTTCGCCGTTATATGGAAATGATCTGCGCAACGCTACGTACGAACTATTTCCAAATAGATGAAGAGAAACAACCGAAACCTTGGCTGGCTCTTAAGCTAAAACCACGGGAAATTCCAGATATCCCAGCTCCCGTACCGGCTTTTGAAATTTTTGTCTATGCGCCGGATATGGAAGGGGTTCATCTACGTGGTGGTAAAGTTGCCCGCGGTGGTTTACGTTGGTCTGATCGCCAAGAAGATTTCCGGACCGAGATTTTAGGCTTAGTAAAAGCTCAACAAGTAAAAAATACCGTGATTGTTCCCGTTGGAGCGAAAGGCGGTTTTGTTTGTAAGAAACAGCATTTACTGACGGGACGAGATGAAATCTTTGCCGAAGGACAACGTTGTTACAAGCGCTTTATCCAAGCATTATTAGATGTCACGGATAACATTATTGAAGGTGAAATTGTCCCGCCACGTAATGTGGTTCGTCATGATGAAGATGATCCTTATTTGGTTGTCGCTGCCGACAAAGGGACAGCGACCTTCTCTGATTTAGCAAACTCGGTATCGGCGGATTACCAATTCTGGTTAGGGGACGCGTTTGCCTCTGGTGGCTCTAATGGTTATGACCATAAAGCCATGGGTATTACTGCTCGTGGTGGTTGGGAATCGGTTAAACGTCATTTCCGAGAACTCGGTATTAACTGTCAAACGACGGATTTTACCGCGGTCGGTATCGGTGATATGGCGGGCGATGTGTTTGGTAATGGTATGTTGTTATCGCAACATATTCGTTTACAAGCCGCTTTTAACCATTTGCATATCTTTATTGATCCGAGTCCAGATGCTCAAACAAGCTGGCAAGAGCGGCAACGTCTGTTCCAATTACCACGCTCTAGCTGGGAAGATTACAATCCAAGCTTGATCTCGCAAGGTGGTGGCGTTTTCTCTCGCAAAGCGAAATCAATCGCGCTTAGTCCAGAAATTCAAAAAATGCTTGGTACTAAGAAAGCGTCAGCCGCTCCGAATGAATTGATCAAGATGATCCTGAAGATGCAGGTTGATCTTCTGTGGAATGGTGGGATCGGCACTTACATCAAATCATCGAAAGAATCGCATGCCGATGTCGGTGATAGAGCGAATGACGCACTGCGTATTGACGGTCGTGAAGTCAAAGCCAAAATTATTGGTGAAGGCGGTAACTTAGGTATGACTCAGCAAGGGCGAGTAGAGTACGCGCTCACCGGTGGTCGAGTGAATACCGATTTCGTTGACAACGTAGGTGGGGTTGATTGCTCGGATAATGAAGTCAATATTAAGATCTTCTTGAATGGTTTAGTCGCCAATGGCGATCTAACCGTAAAACAGCGCAACCACATTCTAGAATCCATGGAAGAGGAAGTCGGTGAAATTGTTATTGAAGATGCTTACACTCAGTCAGAGTCTATTTCGGTAACTGAGCAATTGGGCGTTGAGGTGGTTAAAGAGCAAATTCGTTTCATTCATCACATGGAGAAAACGGGTTATCTTGACCGCGCCTTAGAGCATATTCCTGATGACGAAACGTTGTTAGAAAGAGAGAAACAAGGTTTTGCATTAACTCGACCAGAGCTTGCCGTGCTGGTGGCCTATGGAAAAATGGCCTTAAAAGAGGAGTTGGCTTGTGATGAGATAGCTAATGATCAGTTCCATGCGCAGCAATTGATTCAGTACTTCCCATCAAAGTTACGTGGTGACTATTCGCAGCAGATGCACAACCATCCACTGCGTAAAGAAATCATTGCCACTGCATTAGCTAACCAAATGGTTAATGAAATGGGTTGCAATTTTGTGACGCGTTTGCAAGAAGAGACTGGAGCTAGCGTAACGGATATTGCTCATTCTTACGCGGCTGCCCGTGAAATTTTCGAGCTCGGTAGCGTATTGCAGCAAGTTCGTTCACTGGATAATCAAGCGACAGCGAGTGCTCAATATCAAGTGATGTTCCAAGTTCGTCGAACGTTGCGTCGTCTATCTCGTTGGTTGCTGCGTAATCGCACTGGAAAACAGTCTGTGCAAACGCTCATTGATCAGTACCAATCGGACGTACGCAGTATTACTTGTCAGTTAGATAGTTTGCTGGTGGCTGATGAAGTTGCTGAACATGATTTGCTGGCGAATAGCTGGATAGAACAAGGCATCAATTCGGACTTAGCGCATTATGTCGCTCGTCTATCCAGCCTTTACTCAGTACTGGATATCTCTACTGTCTCTCATGAGAAGGCGATTCCAGTTGAGCATGTTGCTAAATTATATTTTAATCTGGGCGATCGTTTATCGATTCATTGGTTCTTGAAACAGATAAATAATCAAGCGGTTGAAAATAACTGGCAGGCATTGGCAAGAGCGGCATTTAGAGAAGATCTCGACTGGCAGCAACGCCAATTAACCGCACAAGTGCTTAATGCGATCAATGGGTCAGAGACTACGGATGTGATTCATGCTCTGCAACGTTGGATGGACAATAACAGCGTTTCACTACAGCGTTGGGAAAATATTCTTAATGAATTTAAAGTGGGCTCGGTACATGAGTTTGCTAAGTTTTCCGTTGCGATGCGTGAATTGATGTTGCTCAACTTAAATTGTGTGGCGACCGAATAAGCATTGAATTGTGCGACAAATAGGTCAATAATAACGCCCCGTTTATACGGGGCTTTTTTTTCGGAGGCACAATGCTTTACCGCTTAGCCAGAGCTGGCTTTTTTCAATTGGATGCTGAAAGGGCGCATGATCTCGCCATTCAAAATTTCAAACGCTTTACCGGTACACCGCTTGATCTCTTCTATCGTCAACACCTTCCTCATCGTCCTGTCGAATGCATGGGACTCACGTTTAAAAATCCTGTTGGTTTAGCCGCTGGCCTTGATAAAAATGGCGAATGCATTGATGCGTTTGCCGCGATGGGCTTTGGATTTATTGAAGTGGGCACAGTGACACCTCGACCGCAATCAGGTAATGATAAACCTCGTTTATTTCGTTTAGTGCATGCTGAAGGTATCATTAATCGAATGGGGTTTAATAACCTGGGTGTTGATCACTTAGTGGAGAAGGTAAAGCAAGCGAATTATGATGGCATCATTGGGATCAATATTGGTAAGAATAAAGACACGCCAATTGAAAAGGGTGCTGAAGATTATTTAATTTGTATGGAGAAGGTGTATCCCTATGCTGGTTATATTGCGGTGAATATTTCTTCACCCAATACCCCTGGGTTACGAACGTTACAATATGGCGAAGCTTTAGATGAGTTACTCTGCGTCTTAAAACAGAAGCAGACCGCGCTCGCTGAGCAACACAACAAATACGTACCTCTAACCTTAAAAATTGCACCAGACCTAACGGATGATGAGCTGCAGCAAATTTGCCAATCTTTACTCAAGCACAATATCGACGGGGTGATTGCTACCAATACCACTTTAGATCGTACTTTAGTGGAAGGAATGAAATTTGCTAATGAGGCAGGGGGACTGAGTGGTCGTCCACTGCAATCACGCAGCACTGAAGTCGTAAAACTATTATATCAACAGCTCGGTGAACAAATTCCAATCATTGGTGTTGGAGGAGTGGATAGCTATGTGGCAGCGAAAGAAAAATTACTCGCCGGTGCTAAGTTAGTCCAAGTG
>NZ_WXWK01000005.1:0-29428 GCF_009904835.1 Vibrio sp. V33_P6A3T137
GATTGAGATCAATTCTACAGCCGATTCAAAAACAAGCAACATTGATGTTTTTTGACCCAAATCAATACTTAAAGTGGGGATATAAGCTATATAATACCCAGCTCAACACGTATTGAAAATTAACACCAATAATGCCACATTCAGTGGGCAAGGAGACAGTAATGATCCAAGGTATCCAAATCACTAAAGCCGCCAATGACGACCTGCTTAACTCTATCTGGCTGATCGATAGCCAAACCAATCAAGCACGTTGCGTTGCGGCAGTCAAAGGCTATGAAGCAGACCAAGTCGTTGCGCTGAGCGAATTTGGCGATTATGAAAGTCGTGAAGTGGCGGTTGAAACCACTCCTCGTATTGAAGGTGGTCAACACCTAAACGTTAACGTACTAAAACGTGAAACGTTAGAAGATGCCGTCGCTAACCCAGAAAAATACCCACAATTAACCATTCGTGTTTCTGGTTATGCGGTGCGTTTTAACTCACTGACGACCGAACAACAACGCGATGTGATTGCACGTACTTTTACTGAATCACTATAATCGTGAGTTAAGTGGTTATCTTGATATGATAACCCTGAATATAAAAACGGCGTCTATGACTATAGACGCCGTTTTCTATTTATTCCGACACGACTTCGCATGACAGTTCGAGCGTAAACTCAATATTACAAAGCCACTAAGCGCGCTTTCAATTGGGCAAAATCCGCATCAAGCTGTTCAGAAAGCAAAGTCATCACGGCATGTTTAGCAAGCGGGGCAGGAAGATCAATATCGCTACCTAAAATATCATCAACCACTTCTTTAAACTTCGCAGGATGCGCGGTACATAAAAATAACCCGGTTTCACCTGGTTGTAATTGCTGAGTTAAGAGACGATAACCAATCGCACCATGTGGCTCACACAAATAGCCAAGCTCATTGAGTTCTTGTACCGCTTGAGCGCTTTCATTATCCAAGACTGAGCCTTTACCTAACGTATCTAAACCCCAGCTTTGTAATCGACATAGCTCTTCAATACGTGGCCAGTTGTTCGGCTGACTCACATCCATCGCATTGGCGGTGGTGGCGACGGTTGGTTTCGGATCCCATTTTCCCGTCTCAAGATAACGTGGCACGGTATCATTGGCATTAGTTGCGGCGATAAAACGTTTGACCGGTAACCCCATGGCTTTAGCAAATAAGCCAGCCGTCAAATTACCAAAATTACCGCTAGGGACACTGATGACTAAGTTTTCTCGCTCCGCTTTACTAAGCTGAGCAACCGCTTCAAAGTAATAACAAATTTGCGCCATTAAGCGACTAATATTAATCGAGTTAGCTGAATTAAGGCCGATTTGCTGACGCAGATCGGCATCATCAAAGGCTTGCTTGACTAGTGCTTGGCAAGCATCAAAGTCACCGTTCACCGCAATGGTATGAATGTTGCCGCCTAGGGTACAAAATAGCTTTTCTTGTAACGGACTAATTTTTCCTTTCGGGTACAAAATCACCACATTAATGTTAGGCATACCATAAAAAGCATGGGCAACAGCCGCTCCTGTATCACCGGATGTCGCAGTGAGAATAGTAATTTTACCGCCATCAGAGACCGCCGCAAGAGATTGAGCCATGAAGCGACCACCAAAATCTTTAAACGCTAGCGTCGGTCCATGAAAAAGCTCTAATGCATAAATACCTTGGTTGATCGCTTTAATCGGCGCGGGAAATTGGAACGCCTGATTGACCATCTCAGTCACTTTTTCCGTGGCCAGTTCATCACCAATTAACGCAGATAAAATTTTACTGCTACGCGAGATAAAATCTTCATCTAATAGCGCGTCAATATCACTAAATTTAGGTAACTCAGCAGGGAAAAACAACCCCTGATTACGACCTAAGCCTTGGCGAACGGCTTGAGCAAAAGAGACTTGTTGATCATTTTCTTTGATGTTGTACAGCTTCATAATTGACTTCCTGTTACTTGTGATCCTTGCTTGTCTAGACGACAAATATGCACGAATCCTTGTTCATTTTGTAAATAATTTTTTTCAAGCCACTTCGCAACGCGCTCGGCAACGTCTTGCTGCTGACAAATACTAAATAAAGTTGGGCCACTACCTGAAATCCCCGTGACCAGAGCCCCGGCAGATTTGGCATACTCGCGGGCTTGGCTAAAACCGGGTAACAGTTTTTCACGATATGGCTCAGCAATCACATCTTTGATCATCGTGGCAGCCAATTCCGGTTGCTGAGTATGGCAGGCATGGATAAAGCCAGCCAGATGACGGCCATGAGCAATCACATCTTGACGACGATATTGAGCGGGTAAAATAGCCCGAGCTTCAGCGGTTGAAACTTTGATCCCAGGGTAAGCCATGACCCAAAACCACTGATCAAAACCCGGTACAGGTTGGCTGATTATGCCTTGCTCCTCAATCATCAACTGCAAGCCACCTAAGTAGCATGGTGCGACATTATCATAATGAATGCCACCGGAGATTTTTCCTTCCATTTCCCCCATTAATGCCAGTAATTCAGTCTCGTTCAATGGTTGGCCATGAAAGCGATTTAAGGCATCGAGCGCGGCAACAATTGAACAAGCGCTAGAACCAAGTCCAGATCCAATCGGCATATTTTTCTCTAGGGTCATCACGAGAGGCTTTGCGGCGATCTGCTTGATGGTTAATTCACGAACAAACACCGTCCAACAGTCATAAACAATATTTTGCTCAGGATCGCTAGGCAGTTTATCGACAAAGCGCCCCGCGGTTTTGAGTTCAAAAGGCAGGCTTCCCGCTTGAACGCACACTCGGTCGCCTAATAAACTGCCATCAATCGGAGAGACGGCGGCACCCAGAACATCAAAACCGACGCTCACATTCCCAATCGAGGCTGGCGCGTAAACTACTACACTCATATCACTTGAACTCATCGCTTAAACCCCTAACTTCCAGCCTAATGTCCGCATCACATCGGCAAAAACACCCGCAGCTGTGACCTCAGTACCAGCACCATAGCCACGAAGTACCAACGGGATCGGCTGATAATAACGGCTGTAAAATGCCAGTGCATTCTCACCATCTTTGACCTTAAACATCGGGTCGTTTTCATCAACCATCGCGAGACGAACTTGACAACGCCCAGCGCAAATTTCTGCTACGTAGCGAAGTACACGGCCTTGCTGACGCGCTTGATCAACTAACTGTGCAAAATAGTGGTCAGCTTGTGGTAAACGAGCAATAAACGCTTCAACACTGCCTGAAGCATCAAAACCCGGTGGTAAAGCTGGCTCAACCTCGACATCATTCAGTTCAAGCGCTAAACCAGATTCACGAGCCAAAATTAGTAACTTACGCGCTACATCAATCCCAGACAAATCATCTCGGGGATCCGGCTCAGTAAAGCCTTTCTCTTTGGCTAATAACGTCGCCTGACTAAAAGTCAGTCCCTCATCCAATTTACCAAAAATAAACGAGAGAGAACCGGATAAAATACCGTTAAATTGCTCAAGTTCATCCCCTGCGGCAATCAAGTTTTGTAAATTTTCAATAACCGGTAGACCAGCCCCGACGGTAGTTTCATACATTAATTTACGGCGCGACTGACGAGCTACATTACGTAATTGCTGATAGTAAGCCATGCTACCTGTATTGGCTTTTTTATTAGGCGTCACCACATGAAAGCCTGCGGCAAGAAAATCGGCATATTGGCTAGCAATCACTTCGCTAGACGTACAATCAACTAATACTGGATTAATAATATGATTACGTTGAACCAGAGCGGTTAAATTGGCTAAAGAGAAAGCCTCCGTCGCGGCGCTCATTCTGTCTCGCCAATGATCTAATGGCAGGCCGTCAGCATCGAGTAATAACCCTTTACTATTCGCTAAACCACAGACGCGGATCACGATACCTTTGGCAGCAAGTTTGGTTTGTTGACGATAAATTTGATCCACCAGTTCACCGCCAACACCACCGATGCCAACCACAAACACATCAAGAAAATGTTTTGAGTTAAACAAGTTTTCATGACACGCTTTAATGGCAGGTGAGACTTTATCTTCTGGGATCACTGCAGAAATCGCTCGTTCGGAAGAGCCTTGAGCAATGGCAACAATGTTGACATGTGCTTCGGTTAACGAAGCAAAAAACTGCGCCGCCACGCCACGTGAGGTGCGCATGCCATCACCAACCAATGTAATGATCGACAAATCGTTCATAAACTCAACCGGCTCCAACAAGCCTTCTTTTAGTTCCAACTCAAATGCTTCGGCTAATGCTTGTTGAGCTAACCGTTTATCTTGGGCTTCAATACAAAAGCTAATGCTGTATTCAGAAGACGACTGAGTGATCAAGACAATCGATACCCCAGCAGTAGACATTGCACCGAATACACGACTCGCCATACCAACCATGCCCTTCATACCCGGTCCGGATACGTTAACCATGGTCAAATGATTCAAGGTCGTGATGCCTTTGATCGCCAGTTGATCTTCACCCGTATCTTGACCAATTAATGTCCCCGCCCCTTGCGGATTAAAGCTGTTTTTGATCAAACATGGGATATGGAATTGAGCGATTGGGGCGATAGTTTTGGGGTGCAACACCGAAGCACCAAAATAAGACAACTCCATTGCTTCTTGATAGCTAAGCGACTTGAGTAAGCGAGCATCGGCAACCAAACGAGGGTCACAGTTATACACGCCATCAACGTCGGTCCAGATTTCACAACATTCTGCGCGTAAACACGCCGCCAATACTGCCGCCGAATAATCCGATCCATTACGCCCTAAACAAACCAGCTCACCTTTTTTATTACCTGCGGTGAAACCAGGCATGATATGGACATGTTGCTTGGGTAATGGGGACTGTAAAAAGTTTTGTGTCGAAAGTTCAACATCGACCATGGCTTCCAGATAATCACCTTTAGCGATGAGATACTGAACTGGATCAATTAAATTGACCGCTAAACCTTTGGCTTGGATGACCGCTTTCATTAGCTGTATAGAAATACGCTCACCTTTACTGATGATCCGCGCATTGACATTATCAGGACACATGCCTAACAGATGAATACCATGCACAAACTGACGCAGTTGAGTCATAGATTGCTCTACTTGTCGATGATAAGCAGCGCCGTCTATCTTGGGGAGCTGAGCTTGAATATCACTAAACAAACGTTGGAATGACTGTTCCAGTTCAAGCACTTGCCTTTCAACATCACCATGACGTAACGCCGTATCGATAATCGCCACTAGCTTATTGGTGGTTTTACCCGGTGCTGAAAGCACAATGGCCACGTCTTCTTGTTGAGCATTGTTAACGATAATATCGGCCGCTCTCAATAGACGTTCAGCATCCGCTAATGATGAACCTCCAAATTTTAATACTCGCATCCCTTTCTCCAAACTCGTCAAAATAATAGGTATAAAAAAAGGCCTGTATCGGTGGGGATACAGGCCTTTTTCTTGTGAAATTTTACGCTCAGCAGCCCGCCCCAACATGCGTAGTGTCGGTGGTAATAATGGTGGTGGTCATTACTAGGCTGAACAATGTCATCACGATGATAAATCACTTTCTGTGGGCGTTTATCTACGTTTACCTTATTTCTTGTTGCAGAGTCAATAAAAAGTTTAACATTCTATGCATTTTAAATAATCATTCGCTCAATAAAGATAAACAAAACCGAGCTTTATCACCCATCCATTAATCATAGAGATAAATTCAAGATAATTTCTCTCTGCAAAGCGGGGAATTTTATGCTTAAATAGTGTTCAACGTGAAACAAAGCTCGGTAACAAGGAGGATACCATGCGCATACTGATCGCTCTGTCTGGCTTATGGCTAGCATTAAGCGCCCACGCGGTAACGCTCCCCTCCTTACCTTCTGAGCCCTCCCGCTCTGCGCACACCGTTTTTCTCTACAGTGACCCCAATAGCCAAACTTTCGATAGTTGGGTAATTGATAGTGGCTACGCTTACAATCTCTTTCGTAACGTTGATCTTTATGTCGGTGCGAGGATTAACTCATCAAGCGCCTCAATCAATGGCGCTAGTAATGGCTTTTTAAGCGGTGTGAGTTACAAAGTTAACGAGCGAATCTCGGTTAAGAGTACCCTTTATTCATCGACAAAATACGATGACCAAAAACGTCGCTATGACGCCTTTTCAGCAGAGCTATCAAGTCGCCTACGTCTATCGGAAAACTTAGATTTACACGCCACCCTTGACTATCAAGAATGGCAACAGGGTATTGAGTTCGGCATCGGCTTTCGGTTTTAAGCCAACGTTAGCGATTGCTCAGAGAGTAAAATGCCATTCCAATCGGCATACAGATAATCCCCAGGTTGAACCATTTGGTTGTGCAAAGTTAGAGTCACATTGACCTCTCCTGCACCACGCTTGTCAGTTTTAAAGGGCGAGGTACCTAACGCTTTAATCCCTAAATCCATTTGTGACATCGCCACAACATCGCGGATGGCACCATTAATGATCACGCCTTCCCAACCGTTTTCAATTGCCATGATCGCAACTTGATCGCCCATTAAGGCTTTTTGGCAAGAACCATTACCATCAACAACCAAAACTTTACCTTTACCTGGTTGACTGAGAATCTCTTTGACTTTTGAGTTATCATGATAGCAACGTACAGTGACTATCTCTCCCCAAAATGCACTACGCATGCCAAAATTTTGTAGTGGTAGGTTAAGTAGCGTAACTTGTGATGGGTACTTATCACACAGATCCGGTGTTATATCGTTCATTGTTCCTCCATGATTCTAATCGCCCAACGACAAGAAGTGGTAACATCGCGAGTAAGTGTATGTGTCTTAATCAGCGCCAATAATAATCAACTTGCTGATCGAGTACTCACACCCACCGCTACCGTTTCAAATCGCAAGGAATAAGTAAATCTGTTACATGACTCGGTTTAAGGTGATGTGATTTTGCTTGATAATAACCCTAAATTGAATCGTTGATGATCAAGGCAAGATTGCAAAATAAGTTGTCCATCTTGTACGTAATAAAGCGCATTTTGCGCAAACTGGCCAGCTAAAACCACCGCGTCAGCGAGAGGCATCACGACCGCAAAACTCTCTTCATACCAACTAAAATCATCATTACCAACGATAACATCGGTCAAATCATAGCCGATTAAAGTTTGCTGTAAACGTCGATTATTTCGCCGATTCTCATCTTCTGACAAGCGAACACTTCGTGGGTTACATGCGGTAATAATCGCAAAATTCCCTTCAATACTCCTTGTTGGGAACACCAGCGTGACTTGAGTGTAAGCGTACCATAGGTTTTCATTGATCATCTCTTTTTACATCTCGTTATTACTATTCATATCTGTTACATTGCAACTCTTGATATAAATCAACAAAGTGATTGGAATTAACATTTGGACGTTGTTAGCATGCTGTTAACATTATAGAATCCGCTCAAAGGCTAATAGAAGTGAAAGGTGATGGATCTTTATAGCAAATACACCAAGGACGGCGGCAGTTGAGGTGATTTTTCAAGATACTTTGATTTATTATCAACATAAAGTTTCTTGTATGTTATGTTTTTGCCTAGAATAAGTTCTATTAGTACAATTTTTTCACAAGTTTAGGTACCGCCAAATGCAAACCCCGCAGATTCTTATCGTTGAAGACGAGCAAGTCACTCGCAACACATTAAAAAGTATTTTTGAAGCAGAGGGATACGCTGTTTTTGAAGCCAGTAACGGTGAAGAGATGCACCAAATACTGTCGGATAATCCCATTAACTTAGTCATCATGGACATTAACCTACCGGGTAAAAACGGCTTACTGCTTGCTCGTGAGCTTCGTGAACAAGCTGATGTTGCGTTAATGTTTTTAACCGGCCGTGATAATGAAGTTGATAAAATTCTAGGCCTTGAAATTGGTGCTGACGATTACATCACCAAACCTTTTAACCCTCGTGAATTAACCATCCGTGCGCGTAACTTATTGAGCCGTTCAATGAATGCCAACGTTGCTCACGAAGAAAAGCGTTCGGTTGAAAAGTATCAATTTAATGGCTGGGTATTGGATATCAATAGTCGTTCTTTGATCAGCCCACATGGTGAAGGTTACAAGCTGCCACGTTCAGAATTCCGTGCTCTGCTTCATTTCTGTGAGAATCCGGGGAAAATTCAAACTCGTGCCGATCTATTGAAGAAAATGACCGGTCGTGAACTTAAGCCTCATGATCGCACCGTTGACGTTACCATCCGTCGTATTCGTAAGCATTTTGAATCGATCTCTGGTACACCAGAAATCATCGCGACCATTCATGGTGAAGGCTATCGCTTCTGTGGCGATATCACTGAGTAAGCGAGTATGTGATTAAAAAAGCCTCGACAGATGATCGAGGCTTTTTTATGGTTATCATGCCGAAATCACTGGGTCTACAGGTGCTCGCGAATTTTTTAGAGCAGCCGCGAAGCGAGACATGAATCAATCGCTATATGCATAGATGACGAGATGTTCGAAGCGAAAGAGCCGCTAGTTTTAAAGTCCACTCTAAAGTCAACAGACCCTAGGTATTCGTTAATAGACTTTATCAATCGATACTTGATGCTCGACTAACCACGTCTTACCTAAACTGTCTTGTACCCCCAGCGCCACACTCACTGGACGGTTAATATCCACCGATAGCGTGCTGTTAAATACCACTTCCCAATTATTTTCGCTTGGTGTACGAAGTTCTAACTCAGAGCCAGCAAGCGACCAGATCTCATCTCCTTGTCTGAACACTAATTGAAACAGGGTTAAATCCGCTGGCAATTGACCTGAAGTTTCTAACACTAGAGTACCGTTTAAATTGTCGGTAAAATCGAGCTCAGTAGCCTCCTCAGTTAATGCTATTTTAGGCATCCTATCGGTCCATAAGTTGCTTTTTAGCTGAATAGCGGTCTGAGAAAATAGTGCCGCATTACTTGCCTGCCAATTGACTTGCGGCGACGTTGCACACGCTGACAATAAAAATGTGAGTATCATTAAGCCATATTTTTTCATATTATCTCCTTTGCTCTAACCACTGTTTTAACACCTGAATATCATTACGGTATTCATTTTTTATTTCATCGACCCAATCGGTAATATTTTCCCACCATGCTGGCGCATCGGGAGACTGAGCTTTTTGTGCAACGTTTTGAATTCGTTTTAAGCCGATGGAGCCTGCTGCACCTTTAATTTTATGAGCCTCAGAGACAATGCCAGCTTGATCTTTCGCCACCATATTAGAATCCAAGACCTCTAAATAACTCGGCATCATTTTTTCAAGCATCTCAACGCTTTCTAACATAGGTTGAGGCCCGACAATATCGAGATAAGAGTTTAACATGTCGAGATCGAGCAAACGGCCACATAACTCTTGATAACAAGGCTCTGCAAGATCAACATCAGGGATATTCGTAGCCTCGGTCTGAAATGGCTGCTGAGCAATGACTTTACTGATCACCGCTTGCACCGCTTGCACCGAAAGCGGCTTACTTATCGCATCATCTAATCCTTGGGTTTGATACTGCTGCTTATCTTTCAAGACATTGGCGGTCAACGCAACGAGTGGTGGTAATGAGGAGTAAGTCTCTCGATAAAACTGCGCCACATCAAACCCGGTCATATCCGGCAGTTGGATATCTAAGAAAACCAAATCAAACTGATCGGGCATAAATCGTTGTTTAGCTTCTTCACCGGTCATAGCGACCGTAACCTGATGGCCTAAGCTCTCTAACAGTGAGCGAGCAACCGTGACATTAAGCTCAATATCTTCCACCATAAAGATACGTAAACTTTTTTGTGGAGTTAGGCTTAATTGCGGCTTATCAGGAGGACTCACTAAGGGCACTCGGATAGTCACCGTAAAGGTACTGCCGAAGCCCTCTTCGCTGCTTACCTCGATATCACCAGCCATTAAATTAATTAATTGGCGCGAAACCGCAAGACCAATGCCCGTTCCTACAGCATGGAGGTTATCTTTGCCAGATTTAACCTGATAATACATGGCAAAAATCTTATCCAATTCATCTTCAGGGATGCCAATACCGGTATCTTCTATTTCCATGGTGATGTCAGCAGAACCTGGATGAATATCCGCACTGACACTCATCACTACGCCACCTTCTTTGGTGAACTTCATGGCGTTACTCATTAAATTCCACAGCACTTGGCGCAAGCGTGTTGCATCGACTTCAATCCAAGTCGGCAGCTCGGTTAAGCGCTCCAAATCAAAACGCAGTCCTTTTTGCTCTGCCATTAAAGCAGACAGGCTTTCTAGCTCAGCGACAAATTCGACAAAGTTTAAAGGGGCGGGTAACAGCTCTAACTTACGTCGGTCGAATTTATCCATATCAATAATATCGTTAAAAATATGACCCAGCGTAATCGCACTGACTTGAATGGTTTGCATATGCTTACGCTGTTCATCCGTTAGTTGGGTATCAAGTAACATTCGACTTAAACCGACAATACCATTAAGTGGCGTGCGTAATTCATGACTGATGGTCGAAATAAAGGTGGTTTTATCACGGCTGGCTTTTTCTAGCGATTCTTGATGACGCTTACGTTCAGTAATGTCTCGTCCAAAACCCACTAAACCTAGATGACGGCCCTCTTTACTATAAAAAGGCACTTTGCGCAGTTCAAAGAAGTGTTTACGCCCATCGGGATATTCAAGCCATTGCTCATAGGTAATGGCTTGATTATTCTTAAATACTTGCTGATCGGTTTCAACTATCGATTGAGCAATTTCCTTACGATACACATCCCAAGGTGTCAGACCGACTAATTGACTTTCCCGTTTCCCGGTTAGCTCTTCCATTGCTCGGTTACAGCCGGAAAATTCACCTTTCGCATTACGGTAATAAATTAAGTCCGGTGAGGCATCGATGAACGAGCGTAATAGCGCGGTACGTTCGGCCAATTCCAACTGCGTTTTCTCTCGTTGATACACTTCGTTTTCTAAATCAACCATCGCCTCTTCACGGGCTTCTTCGGCTTTAATTCGCTCTTCTATCTCCTGATTGAGTTTGACAATATTCTGCTGTAACTGTTGGTTAAGTTCTTGATCTCGCGAGCGCATATCTTTGAGCTTGGAGACTAACTTAGAGAGACGTTGTCGAGACTCTTCCAACTGATCGACCACGACTGATAAGAAATATACCGCCCACGGGGTGATCAATAGTCCAAAAAATACCGAACGTACAATATCAATGTCATCGACAAAACCTTTCAAAACCAGCGTAATTCCGACTTGGACTACCACCGCTAAGGCAACCAACGCTAAAGCCAGTAAAATTGAAAAACGTAAAATACCCAATTTAACAAGTAGATCGACGTAGTATTGAGCTAAGTTTTTTATCGGTTTCATTGCAGGTTCCGCATAGATAATGGCCGTGACGCTAAGTGAGTTTCAAAACCGCGGCTCAGCGCTAATCCAACAGCGCTTTCAGATAAAAAGCCTGTGATTAAAAAGACTTAAAAGATAAAGATACCAGCTTCTCAAATCAGGATCTGCAACTATTCTAAGAGTTTGCCTAGCGTAACGCAGTAAATTGCGTTTAAAAGTGAGCGGCTTATTTTTTGTTGGTCGGATTAATGTATTGGAAAGGACGCCCGATTAATGAACCTTGCGCGCCATCTTTTGCTAATCGCCGGCCAATCTCAGTCATCGCCAGCCAACGATTCTCACACCAGAGAGGAGCCAACAACGTAGGACGGCGAGCGGCAGAAGAGACTCGATGATAAACCACTTCAGGTGGCGTTAAGCGAATGAGGTGGCTGGCAATCGTGACGTACTCTTCTAATGTTGGCGCAACTAACTTCCCTGCCCGCCACGCTTTGGCCATCGTACTCCCATCAACAATATGCAAACCATGCAACTTGATACCATCTGTTCCCACTTCAACGACTTGCTGTAATGTCGCCACATTATCGCTTGCCGTTTCTTTAGGTAGCCCAACGATTAAATGAGTACAGATTTTAATACCAAGCGCTCTTGCTCTTTGAGCGATCGATTGATAACAATCAAAATCATGACCGCGATTAATGCGCTTTAAAGTACTATTATTTGCGGTCTGCAAACCCAATTCTAACCAAACTTCGAACCCTTGCTGCACATAATCATGCAACAGTTCCAATACCGCATCCGGGACGCAATCAGGGCGAGTGCCCACACACAAACCGACAATATTGGCACTTTGCAACGCTTGTTGATACATGGCTTTTAACACCTGAACTTCGGCATAAGTGCTGGTATAGGCTTGGAAATAAGCTAAGTATTTATTGGCACGCTGAACTTCACCCGCTCTTTCTTTTAGCTGATCAGCAATACTTTGCTTTTGGGTATGTTCATCAACAAAAGAGGCAACATTACAAAATGTGCATCCGCCTCGACCAATGGTGCCATCTCGATTAGGACAACTAAAACCACCATGCAACGTCAGTTTATGGACTTTCTCACCATAGCGGCGTTGAAGATCTTGCCCTAATGTGTTTACTAATTGATGCAGTTGCATAACGAATACCCAAGCTGTGAATACAAATAACTCTCACTTCGATCTATGTAATTAAATTACATCGAAAGGAATAAATAGTAAGCGTATGAGATAGATACCGCGTGGTGCAAAATCAATAAACATTCATTAAATCTGCATTTAGCTAACTTTGTTTGAAAAATGTTGCGCTGATTATGCAGAGACTGAGAAAAAGGCGCAAAAAAGACCGAGTTTTTCATTGCATTTACGGCTAACAAAATTGTAGGATAGTTACAGTTTCATGACGATTTTTGTTTGTTTTATTACAAATAAGCTCAGGAAACGTCGGCGATATTCCATTCCTACCTATATAAACCACTATAAAATGTGGTTAAACAGAGGAATATCACTAAGGATTGTTTTTCTCACACTATATATTTCCTGTGAGAGACGGAAGGGATGCGAGTCGGTCAGCATAGATCGATTTAAATGGATAACAATAAGGATAGATGCAGTGCTGGGGCTTGCCTTGGCTTGCTTGTGTCCAACTGAACTGGAAGGATGTATCTATGGTTAATAGAGAACAAAGTTCGCAAGGTCTGTATACGCCAGAACTCGAGCATGACGCTTGCGGCATCGGTTTTGTTGCTCACCTCAAAAACCGTAAATCACACCATGTCGTGACTCAAGCCCTAGATATGCTAGCGCGCATGGAACATCGTGGCGGACAAGGTTGTGACCCTTGTAGCGGTGACGGAGCGGGTATTTTACTGCAGAAACCTCACGAATTCCTCTTAGAGGAAGCGGTAAAACTGGGAATTAAACTACCGTCATTTGACCAATACGGCGTCGGCGTCGTCTTGTTTCCAAGGGATGAGCACAAACGCGCTCAATGTCGTGATATTTTAGAGCGTAATGCTAAGCGCCTTGATCTTGATGTCCTCGGTTATCGTAAACTGCCAACCGACAACAGCATGCTCGGTGCCGATCCACTCAGTACTGAGCCTTATTTTGAACATGTTTTCATCTCAGCCGGTCCAGGAAGTACGCCGCAAGAATTGGAACGCAAACTCTACGTTCTGCGTAACTATACCGTTCGCGTTTGTCTCGAAAGCGTTTCTAATATTGGCGATGATTTTTATATCAACTCGCTCTCCTATAAAACGCTGGTTTATAAAGGTCAGTTAACCACTGAGCAAGTTCCGCAATATTTTCTCGATCTACAAAACCCAACCATGGTTACCGCCTTGGCTCTGGTGCATTCACGTTTTTCCACCAATACCTTCCCAAGATGGCGTTTAGCGCAGCCGTTTCGTTACATTGCCCATAACGGCGAAATCAATACCGTACGCGGTAACTTGAACTGGATGAAAGCCCGCGAAGCTATTTTACAATCCAATCTCTTTACCCAAGCAGAAATTGATATGCTGCTGCCGGTTTGTCAGGAAGGCGCGTCAGACTCTGCTAACTTTGATATGGTGTTAGAGTTATTGGTGCTATCGGGCCGCACTTTGCCGCACGCATTGATGATGATGATCCCCGAAGCGTGGCAAGAAAATAAAACCATGGATCCCAAGCGTCGTGCCTTTTATCAATATCATGCCAATATCATGGAACCATGGGATGGCCCAGCCTCAGTGTGCTTTACCGATGGCGTACAAGTAGGCGCAACCTTAGATAGAAACGGCCTACGCCCCTCTCGTTATACCGTCACTAAAGACGATTTTTTGATCATGGCCTCTGAATCTGGTGTGGTAGAAATCGATCCCGCTAATGTCGAATATCGTGGTCGCTTACAACCCGGACGCATTTTTGTCGCCGACCTTGAACAAGGGCGAATCATTTCTGATGAAGAAGTCAAAGATGGCATCGCTAACGCGCAGCCTTATGAAAAATGGGTAGAAGATAACTTACTGAGCCTAAAAAAGCTGCCTGAGGCCGATAACGTTCACAGTCAGCCTTCACCTGAGCGCCTGCTCCATCGTCAGCAAGCGTTTGGGGTCAGCAGTGAAGAAGTCAACGACATTATCTTTACCTTAGCGGAAACCGGCTATGAGCCTCTTGGCTCAATGGGAGCCGACTGGCCAGTGGCGGTGCTGTCGCATCAGTCTCAGCATCTATCAAACTACTTTAAACAGTTGTTTGCGCAGGTAACCAACCCGCCGATCGATCCGATCCGCGAACGGATGGTCATGTCGCTCAATACCTATATTGGTCGTGATCAAAACCTACTCGCTGAATCTCCGGTTCATTGTCGTAAAGTCGAGCTAGAATCACCGGTGATTTCTAATGCCGAATTAGAAAAACTGCGCGCGATTGATAATGAGCACCTGCAAGCTAAAACACTGGATATTGTTTTTCAAGCCAGTGAAGAGCCAGGCAAACTTGAGCGAGCACTCAAACGCATCTGCCAATACGCTGAAGATGCGGTGATCGATGGCTATTCCATCATTCTTCTTACTGACCGCGCGGTAAATTCTAACCATGCCGCGATTCCAGCGATGCTGGCTGTCGGTGCTGTCCATCATCATCTGATCCGTAAAGGACTACGCTCTAAGTGCGGTATTGTGGTTGAAACTGGGGATGCGCGCGAAACTCACCATTTTGCTACCTTAGTCGGCTATGGTGCCAATGCGGTGAACCCGTATTTAGTGGTCGAAACCATTGTCGATTTGCAGCGTCGCAATAAGCTGGATACTGACGTTGAGGTGAATAAATACTTCGAAAACTATCGTAAAGGGATCAATGCTGGCCTATTGAAAATTTTCTCAAAAATGGGCATCTCAACTTTACAGTCCTACCATGGAGCACAAATCTTTGAAGCCTTAGGGATCAGTAAATCGGTGGTAGACAAATACTTTACTGGTACTGTTACTCGTATTCAGGGCTTAACGTTAGACGATATCGCCAAAGAAGTGGTGGTTCGTCACCGTATTGGCTATCCGATTCGTGAAATCCCGTTACAAATGCTCGATGTCGGCGGTGTCTATCAGTGGAAACAGCGTGGTGAAAAACACCTGTTTAACCCAGAAACCATCCATTTACTGCAACACTCTACCCGTAATAAAGATTATCAACAGTTCAAGCAGTATGCTGCTGCTGTCGATAGCCAAGGGGATAAAGCGGTGACCCTGCGTAGTCAGCTAGATTTTATTAAAAATCCAGCGGGTTCAGTTGCGATTGAAGACGTCGAGCCGGTGTCGAGTATTGTGAAACGCTTTGCCACTGGCGCAATGTCGTTCGGATCGATTTCTCATGAGGCGCACTCAACATTAGCAGTCGCCATGAACCGCCTGGGCGCACGTTCCAATTCTGGTGAAGGGGGTGAAGATCCCGCGCGTTTCGTTCGTAAAGAGAATGGCGATTGGGAACGCTCAGCCATCAAGCAAGTCGCCTCTGGACGCTTTGGGGTTACCTCTTACTATTTGACCAACTGCGACGAAATTCAGATCAAAATGGCACAAGGAGCCAAGCCAGGTGAAGGCGGCCAGCTACCAGGAGATAAAGTCGATGATTGGATTGGCGCAACTCGTCACTCAACGCCAGGGGTCGGCTTAATTTCGCCGCCACCGCATCACGACATCTACTCCATTGAAGATTTGGCGCAGCTGATTTTTGACTTGAAAAACGCCAACCGTAAAGGGCGAGTCAACGTTAAACTGGTCTCTGAAGCTGGCGTGGGCACTATCGCTTCTGGTGTTGCTAAAGCGAAAGCGGATGTAGTGCTGATTGCAGGCCATGACGGCGGCACCGGCGCGTCGCCTATTTCATCGATTCGCCATACCGGCCTACCTTGGGAACTTGGTCTGGCTGAAACTCATCAGACACTACTTAAAAACGGTTTACGTAACCGCATCGTCGTACAAGCGGATGGGCAGATGAAAACCCCACGCGATATCGCTATCGCCACCTTACTTGGTGCAGAAGAATGGGGCGTTGCTACCGCCGCCTTAGTCGTGGAAGGTTGTATCATGATGCGTAAGTGTCATAAAAACACCTGCCCAGTCGGTATCGCAACTCAAAACAAAACCTTACGTGAACGCTTTGATGGCCGCGTGGAAGATGTGGTGACCTTCTTCCAATATATGGCACAAGGCCTACGGGAAATCATGGCTGAGCTTGGTTTTCGCACCATTGATGAGATGGTAGGGCAAGCGCAAAAACTCAAATTACGTGATGATGTGGGCCACTGGAAGTATAAGAACCTCGACCTTTCTCCCCTACTCTATCTTGAGCCAGCCCGTGAAGGTGATGGTATTTATTGCCAAAGCGCACAAAACCATAATTTGGAGCATGTCCTCGACCGTCAATTAATCCAGTTAGCGAAACCTGCGCTTGAACAAGGCTTAGCGGTGAATGCCGAACTGCCGATCATCAATA
Organism: Vibrio sp. V33_P6A3T137; assembly: GCF_009904835.1. Lineage (NCBI taxonomy): Bacteria > Pseudomonadati > Pseudomonadota > Gammaproteobacteria > Vibrionales > Vibrionaceae > Vibrio > Vibrio sp. V33_P6A3T137. The sequence continues at coordinate 16,845 of NZ_WXWK01000005.1, forward strand.
CCGATCGCAGTACTGGCACCATGTTGTCGAACGAAATTTGTAAAGTCTATCAAGATCAAGGGCTACCTCAGCCTATGACGGTTAAATTTAACGGTAGTGCTGGGCAATCCTTTGGCGCTTTCTTGACCAAAGGAGTCCATTTTGAAGTCGAAGGTGATGCCAACGACTATTGGGGTAAAGGCTTATCTGGCGGAACCTTAGTACTCTATCCTAACCGCAATGCCAGCTTAATTGCCGAAGATAATATCGTGGTTGGTAACGTCTGTTTCTATGGCGCTACCTCTGGTGAGTCTTATATTCGAGGCTTAGCGGGCGAACGCTTCTGCGTGCGAAATTCTGGCGCTAAAGTGGTCGTAGAAGGTGTCGGCGATCATGGCTGTGAGTACATGACCGGCGGTATTGCGGTGATCCTTGGTTCAACCGGACGTAACTTTGCCGCAGGTATGAGTGGCGGTATCGCTTACGTGTGGGATAAAGCCGGTGATTTTTCACAAAAACTCAATCCTGAGCTGGTCGATCTCGATCCTATCGAAGCGGAAGATAAAGCGCTGTTAAAAGAGATGCTGACTAAACACGTTCAATTCACAGGAAGTGAAGTGGCACAAACATTCCTCAACAATTTTGAGCAAAGCTTAGCGACAATGATGAAAGTCATGCCTCGTGACTATAAAGCCGTGCTTGAAAAACGTAAGGAAGCCGCAGCGGCAATGGAAAAAGCGGAGGCTGTATAATGGGTAAAGCAACTGGATTTTTAGAGTTTGGTCGAGAACTGCCAAAAAAAATCGACCCTGCAGAGCGAATTAAACACAACCATGAGTTTGTGCTCAATAAAGAATTTGGTCACAAAATTAACCAACAAGCAGCTCGCTGTATGGATTGTGGAGTGCCGTTTTGTCATAGCGGCTGCCCGATTGGTAACATCATTCCAGAATTTAATGATGCGGTTTATCGCGATAGTTGGCAAGAAGCATGGCAAATCTTAAGCTCGACCAATAACTTCCCTGAGTTTACTGGTCGAGTATGCCCAGCGCCTTGTGAAACCTCATGCGTGCTTGGTATTAATCAAGATCCCATCACCATTTGTAATATTGAGAAAACCATTGTTGAGCGGGCTTATCAAGAAGGCTATGCCAAGCCCAAAACCCCTCGTGCTCGTACAGGCAAAAAAGTGGCTATTATCGGCTCTGGGCCGGCGGGATTAGCCGCAGCAGAGCAATTAAATAGCGCTGGACATCAGGTGACTGTGTTTGAGCGGGATGAAAAAGTTGGTGGTTTGCTGCGCTTCGGCATTCCTGACTTTAAACTCAGCATGGCCGTGATTGATCGCAAACTCGATCTTATGGCTCAAGCTGGGGTTGAATTTGTGGTTAATACTCATGTGGGGGTTGATATTAACGCGCAACAGCTACGCCAAGAGTTCGATGCGATTTTGCTGACTGGCGGCTCCACCGTACCACGTGATTTACCTATCCCGGGACGTGATTTGCAAGGCGTTTACTTTGCGATGCAGTTCCTCGGACAAAATAATCGCCGCGCTAACAATATGGATCTTAAAGGTGAAGAGATTCATGCCAAAGGCAAACATGTGGTGGTCATTGGTGGTGGCGATACCGGTTCAGACTGTGTCGGTACGTCTAATCGTCATGGCGCGGCGAGCATTACGCAAGTCGAGATCATGCCGATGCCACCAGAGAAACGTCCAGCCAATATGCCATGGCCACAGTATCCGATGATTTTACGCACATCGACCTCCCATGAAGAAGGCTGCGAAAGACATTGGAATATTCTGACCAAAGAATTTATTGGCAACGAGCAAGGTCAAGTGACTGGCCTAAGAATTGCCGATATTGTTTGGCAAGAGGCCGCGCCGGGACAACGCCCTGAGTTTCGCGAAGTGGCTGGCACTGAGCGAGTGATAGCTTGTGATATGGCGTTTCTCGCGATGGGCTTTTTACATCCAGAACCACATGGTGTACTCGCACAATTAGCGATAAAACTTGATGATCGCGGTAACGTGGCAACGGATAATTTTGCCACCAATCAAAAAGGGGTCTTTGCTGCTGGCGACATGCGCACTGGCCAATCACTGGTTGTACGCTGCATCAATGAAGGTCGTGAATCAGCCAGAGCGATTGATGCTTACTTGATGGGCAACACGCATCTTGAATCGATCAATGATTCTTTAATGTTATCGGCGTAAGCGCTTTATCTATACCCAAACAACTTAGCGTTGCAGGTAGGAAAGGGATATCTTAAACGGCTAACACCTTGTGTTAGCCTTTTTTATTGCTAAAAACATCGTCTCATTACTCAACCTTAACGGCCTTAGTCGTCAAACTAGAAAAATCATGACCTTAATAAACCAAAGATCGTCAATCAATCGTATAATTGGTTATCCTCAGCGACAAATATCAGCTATGCTCAAATTTTATTCGCTGTAGGAAAATGTCGTGAAGCCATTCATTATTATTGGGTTATCACTCCTTATCATTGCTTGTAGCCGAGGCGTTGCATCGAATATGACCGACCGAACAACCGACCTTTGTGGGAATAAACCCAACTGTGTCTCGACGGAAGAGTCGAGAGAAAAATTTTCTGTGGCACCGTTTATCCTGCGCCCAGGAGTGACCCTTAGCCAAATTGAACGTATTGCATTAACCTTACCCGGCGCTGAAGTCGTTGAAAAAGAAGAGAATTACTTACGAGTGGAATGCACTACACGTGTATTACGCTTTGTCGATGACTTGGAACTTAAACTGCAGCATGATCAGTTAAAAGTTCGTTCAGAGTCTCGAGTTGGCTATAGCGATTTTGGCGTTAATCGCCGTCGAGTTGAAACACTACGTGATAAAATGACGGCTGCTGGTTTGCTACAATAGTCTATTCAGCGGTTTACCTTTCTGCTTCATCTCGATCAAACCTAGCCGAGCATGATAAACTGCAGTGATTTTTATCCAATGAAAAGAGACATGACATGAAAATTGGCATCATCGGCGCGATGCAACAAGAAGTCGCCATCTTAAAAGACGCTCTCGAACAACGCCAAGAAGTCAGTCAAGGTGGCTGCACCTATTACAGCGGTAAGCTGCATGGTGTTGAGGTTATCTTGCTTCAATCTGGGATCGGTAAAGTATCTGCCGCGGTTGGCACCGCATTATTGCTCAATCAATATCAACCAGATGTGGTCATCAACACGGGTTCAGCCGGTGGTTTTGATCCTAGCTTAACCATGGGCGATGTAGTGATCTCTACTGAAGTCCGTCATCATGACGCCGATGTGACCGCTTTTGGTTACGAAATCGGGCAAATGGCTGGCCAGCCCGCTGCATTTCAGGCGGATGAGAAACTCATGTCAATCGCTGAACAAGCTCTGCAAACCATGGACAACAAACATGCGGTTCGTGGCCTGATTTGCACTGGTGATGCCTTTGTCTGCAGCGAAGAAAAACAAAACTTTATCCGTCAACATTTCCCAACCGCAGTAGCGGTCGAAATGGAAGCGGCGGCGATTGCCCAAACCTGCCATCAATTTGGTGTACCTTTTGTCGTGGTACGCGCCATCTCTGATGTCGCTGATAAAGCTTCACCGCTCTCTTTTGATGAGTTTTTGCCGCTAGCCGCGCAAAGCTCTTCAGCGATGGTGCTAAAAATGGTTGAACTACTAAAGTAGCCTGTTGTTCATGGATGAATTATTCAAACCCTTTTATGCCAATGGTGCCCTACTCGTAATGTGGGGTGCTTTGTTATTTCATTGGCTATTGCCGATACCTCGCGCTGCCCATCCGATTACCTTATGGCATAAATTTGCCGAAATATTAGCTGACAAAGTTAATAAACCGAGCAATTACCAACAAAGCTTAATTTCCGGCACGCTGGCTTGGCTGCTGATGATTATCCCTACCATTATGCTGTGCGTTGCTTTTCAGCCTTTGGTTTGGCATCCGCAACTGTTTGAATTAGCGTTATTGCTGTTAGCACTCGATTGGCGCAGTGCGGATAAACTTAGCCAGCAGATGAGTCAAGCACTGGCACAACAGGATAAACCGTTAGCTCGCCGTTTATTGGTGCCGTTTGTTAATCGTGAAACGTCGACGCTTTCCCCGGTCGGTTTAGGTAAAGCCAGTGTCGAAACCATCACTATGGGTATTGGCCGTAACCTGGTTGGGGTTCTATTTTGGTATGGATTAATCGGGGGGATCGGCGCGTTTATTTATCGTTTAATGGTTGAATTAGCCCGTTGTTGGTCTCCTTCTCGTACTCAATTTCAGCCGTTTGGTTTACCGATCATTCGCGCTGTCGCGTTACTCGATCTTATTCCTCTGCGTTTATTTAGTTTACTGATCCTGATGGGCGATAATATTAAATATAATTTGACGCAAACGCTCAACCAAAGTCGCTCTTGGCCGTTACCGGGGCCGGGATGGCTACTGTGTGCAGTCGGTAATAAATTACACTTAGCATTGGGCGGGCCAGCGATCTATGGTCAGCAAAAAGCGGTGCGCGCCAAAATTGGCGGGCGCATAGTGCCAGCAAGCCTTCATTTAGCTCAGTTACGCCAACTACTTACCCGTAGATTATGGCTTTGGCTTATTTTACAAAGCATTATGTTACTGCTCGTTTATCAAGGCGTATAAACATGCCACACCGATTCTTTCTCTTACTTCTGCTCTCTTGGCCTTTTTGCACTCTTTCTGCTGCGGAAAGGATCATTAGCTTAGCTCCCCATGCCACCGAGCTGGTTTTCGCGGCCGGACTAGGGGATAAGCTGATCGCGGTCAGTGACTATAGTGATTATCCTGAATCCGCCAAAACTCTGCCTCGAGTCGCCAATTATCAAGGGATCAATATTGAACGGATTCTGACCTTACAACCTGACTTGGTGATCGTTTGGCCTGAAGGCAATGCCATGCGTGAAGTGGAAAAATTGGCTCGTTTAGGCATTCCTTTGTTTTATTCTCATCCTAAAACACTGACTGATATTGCAGATGATATAGAGAAACTCAGTCAATACGCCAGCGATCCAACAAGAGGCATGCAAGCGGCCAATCAGTTTCGCCAGCAGCTTGCTCAACTCGGACAGAAATACGCTCACCTTGATAATGTGCATTATTTTTATCAATTAAGTGAGAAGCCCATCATCACCTTAGCGCAAGGCAGTTGGCCAAGTGAGATTTTTACTTTTTGTGGTGGGGTGAATATTTTCCAACATAGCACGGCCCCCTACCCTCAAGTCAGTATTGAACAGGTGCTACTCGCCAAACCAGAAGTCATCTTTACTTCAGAACAAGCGATGGCTCAAGGCACTATGTGGCAGCGCTGGAAAAACCAAATTCCCGCGGTAAAAAAAGGACAGATTACTAGCCTTAATGCTGATTGGCTCAACCGCCAAACCCCAAGATCACTGCTCGCCATTGAGCAAGTTTGCAATTATTTTGCCCAAATAGAAAAGTATTAACTAAAACAGCAAAAGTTGCATACAATGTGCTCCCATTCACTCATCCCAAATTAACAGGGAATGTTAAGCGAGCGACTCAACTTTGGATACTTCACTGCTCTACTTGATTGATATGTTTGGCACTGCGGTGTTTGCGATTTCAGGCGTACTACTTGCGGGGCGATTAAAGATGGACCCTTTCGGTGCGGTGGTTCTAGCCAGTGTCACTGCCATTGGTGGTGGAACCATTCGCGATATGGCGCTAGGTGCGACGCCGGTTTTTTGGATCACTGATACCACTTATTTATGGGTGATCTTCGCGACCTGCTTATTAACCATGTTGATTGTCCGTCGCCCTAAACGAGTCGCTTGGTGGATACTGCCCGTCTGTGATGCGGTTGGCCTGGCTGTATTTGTCGCTATTGGGGTTGAAAAAGCACTGATCTTCCAAGAATCAGCGTTAATCGCCATCATTATGGGGGTAATCACCGGCTGCGGTGGTGGCATCATCCGTGATGTGCTTGCTCGTGAGATCCCGATGGTATTAAGAAGTGAAGTCTATGCCACCGCCTGTATTGTCGGCGGCATGGTACATACCACCGCACTCGCTTTAGATTATAACAGTTCGAGCGCTTTCCTATGCGGGGTGATTTCAACTCTCGTCATCCGCTTATGCGCCATTCGTTGGCACTTATCACTGCCGACTTTTGCATTGACTAAATAATCCCTCCATCACCAGTCATCATGGCTGGTGATGCTCCATACGCAAGCTTTGTGACTTTAGTAGACGACACCGCGATGGTTCAAGGTTACCATTAGCGACATCTATTCCCATTTGTCATCAACCTATGTTACTCGAAGGCATTGAAACCTTACTGGTGCTCAGCAAAGAAAAAACCATGAGCCGTACCGGTAGCCAACTCTATATCAGCCAATCGGCAGTCAGTAAGCGCATTGCTAACTTAGAAAAAAAACTCGGCAAAAAACTGATTGTTCCCGCGGGCCGACACATCAAATTGACTGCAGATGCCGAGCAATTAATTGCCAGCATTGGCCCTACGTTTAATGAGTTGCATGGTTTAATTTTCGAGCAGAAAACATTGGAAGACAATACGCTGCTGCGCATGGATTGCTCAGAGACTTTAGTCGCGGGTTATCTTGGCCAGACTATGGGGCAACATCGAAAACACGACCCACATTGGGTTATCACCACCAACCACACACCGCGAATTGTCGAAAATGTTCAGTCTGGCAAAGCCACCTTGGGCTTTTGTGCGGGGTATCTGCCCGCCAATCACGGTTTGCTGACTTTTCATTTAGGCGATGAGCCATTTACCGTGATTAGCCAAGCACCTCTGTTCTCACTGCCAAGCGAGCTGATCACTAATGATTTAGCCAATCCCGCCAATACCTACCAAGCGGCCATGCTGTACAAACAAGGCATTCGACCCGCGATGGAGATGGACTCTTACACCGCCGCTGCGCAGCTCGCACTCGGCGGTATGTTACCAGCCCTAGTACCACGTTCGATTGTCAGCACTCTAAAAATTGAGCCCGAGCACTGCTTTGAGTTTGCTGAACTCGCCGATCTGACTCGACCAATTCATATTTGTCTGCGCGCCAGCCGCTATCGCAGCATTAGAGTCCAAGCATTGATAACAGCGCTGCATGATGCTGTTCCCAAAGCAGTTTTAGCGCCATCAGCATAGACATAGTGATCACCAGCGGGCGAATCCAACGCTGACCTTGGCTGATCACCACTTTTGCCCCCATACGAGCGCCAATAAAGCCACCAACTGCCATGGTTAAGCCTATCTGCCAAATGGGTAATCCGGCGATTAAGAAAAAAGTCAGCGCGGCAATGTTGGAGGTGAAATTGAGCACCTTAGTGCGCGCGGTGGCTTCCACCAATCCAAAATGGCCTAAAGCGACAAAACAGACGGTAAAGATTGAACCTGTACCGGGGCCAAAAAAACCATCATAAAAACCGATACCAAAACCCACCGTGAAAGCAAACGCGGTTTCGGATAAAGGTGCAGGCCCAGTGTGAGTTTTAGTAGTCGGAGCCAATAAGAAATAAAGCGATATGCCGATAAGTAGAAGTGGGATAAGGCTAGTCAATAAGGAGGCGTCAATATACTGTACCGCTTCTGCGCCAAGCGCCGCGCCAACAAAAGTACAAGCAATGGCAAGGCGCATCGCTTTTAGACTCACTAAGCCTTGGCGGACAAAATAGAAAGTGGCCGAAAAGCTTCCAAAGGAGCTTTGCAGTTTATTGGTCGCCAAGGCTTGAGTCGGAGGAACCCCAGCCGCCAGCAAGGCTGGTAACGTTAGCAAACCACCACCACCGGCCATGGCATCAATAAATCCCGCAACGCCCGCCACTAAAAACAGCAGGCCCAATACTTCCAGTGAAAGTTCCATTTCTAATCAACATCTTGAATGACAAAGCTCAACACTATCACTGCTCAAAACATCAAAACAGCGAAACACAAGACAACAACCTATTCCATTTATTCATCGATATAAGCTTGGGAGATCTCTGGGTATTGTAGCTGATAAAAAAGCCCGCTTAATTCAGCGGGCAATGAGGTTGTCTGATAAGCCTTAACGACTTACCTTAATTGTTATTAGGCTAAGCTGGCTTTGACTTGCTCGTGTAACTCTTGCACAGAGATGACCGATGCTTTCGCGTCAGCGGTATGTGACATACAGGTTGCAAATGCCGCATTTAACGTCGTGGTGTAGTTAACTTTTTCAGCTAGAGCACCACGGCGCAATACTTTTGAATCTTCAATCGCTTGACGACCTGCCGCGGTATTGACGATATAGGTGTACTCATTGTTTTTGATTCGATCCAAGATATGCGGACGCCCTTCATGCACCTTATTAACTAGGCGAGGGTTAATCCCAGCTTCACCGAGAATCACCGCCGTACCATGAGTTGCATCTAGCTGATAGCCAAGTTTGATCAACTTAGAAGCTAAATCGACCACGCGCTCTTTATCTTCTTCACGTACCGACAATAACGCACGACCACCATCAGGATACACATTACCACAGCCGAGTTCTGCTTTAGCGTAAGCTTCAGCAAACGTTGCTCCAACACCCATCACTTCGCCAGTGGAGCGCATTTCAGGGCCAAGCAATGGGTCAACACCAGGGAATTTATTAAATGGCAGAACCACTTCTTTCACTGAGTAGTAAGGAGGAATGATCTCTTTGGTAAAGCCTTGCGACTCAAGTGACTGACCAGCCATAACACGTGCGGCAATTTTTGCCAGCGGTGCGCCGGTAGCTTTGGATACAAACGGAACCGTTCGTGCAGCGCGAGGGTTAACTTCAATCAGGTAAACTTGATTATCTTTCACCGCAAATTGGGTGTTCATTAAACCGCGCACGCCCAATTCAAAGGCTAACTTCTCAACTTGTTCACGCATCACATCTTGGATTTCTTGGCTTAGGGTGTAAGCCGGCAGTGAACAAGCAGAATCACCGGAGTGAACACCCGCCTGTTCAATGTGCTCCATGATACCGCCAATCACGACTCGCTCGCCATCACAAATCGCATCGATATCCACTTCAACCGCATCGTCTAAAAAGCGATCGAGCAGAACCGGTGACTCATTCGATACGCTGACCGCTTCGTTAAAGTAACGACGCAAATCTTGCTCATCATAGACGATTTCCATCGCCCGACCACCAAGCACATAAGAAGGACGCACTACCAACGGGAAGCCAATCTCTCTTGATTTTTCAATCGCTTGTTCCATGGTGGTGACCGTGGCATTTTCTGGTTGCAGCAACCCTAAACGCTCTACCGCTTGCTGGAAGCGTTCACGATCTTCCGCGCGGTCGATGGCATCTGGGCTAGTACCGATAATCGGCACTCCGGCCGCTTCCAAGGCGCGCGCCAGTTTTAATGGCGTTTGGCCGCCATATTGGACAATAACCCCTTTCGGTTTTTCGACGCGAACAATGGCTAACACATCTTCCAGTGTTACTGGCTCAAAGTAGAGGCGATCTGAGGTATCGTAGTCAGTAGATACAGTTTCAGGGTTACAGTTAACCATGATGGTTTCATAACCATCTTCACGCAGTGCAAGTGAAGCATGAACACAGCAGTAATCAAATTCGATACCTTGACCGATACGGTTTGGACCACCACCGAGCACCATGATTTTTTCTCTGTCGGTCGGCTGCGCTTCACACTCTTCATCATAGGTTGAGTACATGTACGCAGTATCGGATGAGAATTCCGCGGCACAGGTGTCAACTCGTTTGTAGACCGGATGAATGTTGTATTGATCGCGCAAGCGACGAATTTCACTTTCAGCCACGCCTAATAAAGCCGAGAGACGCGCATCTGCAAAACCTTTGCGTTTCATTTTACGCAGTACATCGGCGTTTAGCCCAGCAAAACCGTCCGCTTTGACGTCTTGTTCCATCTTGACCAGTTCTTCAATTTGCACCAAGAACCAGCGGTCGATATTGGTCAAGTTAAACACTCCATCGACCGATAAACCGGCACGAAATGCATCGGCGATATACCAAATACGCTCAGCGCCCGCTTCTTTCAGTTCATGGCGAATTTTGGTCAATGCGTCAGGTGCATCAAGATCGACCATTTCATCTAAGCCATTCACACCAACTTCTAAGCCACGCAATGCTTTTTGCAGCGATTCTTGTTGGTTACGACCAATCGCCATCACTTCACCTACCGACTTCATCTGTGTGGTTAAGCGATCATTAGCACCAGCGAATTTTTCAAAGTTAAAGCGTGGAATTTTGGTCACCACGTAGTCAATCGTCGGCTCAAACGACGCAGGGGTCGCACCGCCAGTGATGTCGTTCATCAGCTCATCAAGCGTAAAGCCAACCGCTAATTTAGCCGCTACTTTAGCAATTGGGAAACCGGTGGCTTTTGAAGCCAGAGCCGAAGAGCGAGAAACACGTGGGTTCATCTCGATGATCACCATGCGACCATCTTTCGGGTTGATACCAAACTGTACGTTTGAACCACCGGTTTCAACACCGATTTCACGCAGTACGGCTAGCGATGCGTTACGCATGATCTGATATTCTTTGTCAGTTAGCGTTTGCGCTGGTGCTACTGTGATCGAGTCACCCGTGTGAATGCCCATTGGGTCAAAGTTTTCAATCGCACAAACGATGATGCAGTTATCGTTTTTATCACGCACCACTTCCATTTCGTACTCTTTCCAACCGATCAGTGATTCATCAATCAACAGCTCGTTGGTTGGCGATAAGTCGAGGCCACGACGGCAGATCTCTTCAAACTCTTCTTTGTTGTAAGCAATACCACCGCCCGTTCCACCCATGGTAAAAGAAGGGCGAATAATACAAGGAAAACCCACCATTTCTTGAACGCGGTAAGCTTCTTCCATCGTTTTTGCCGTATCAGCACGAGGACAAGCTAAGCCGATCGATTTCATTGCTTTATCAAAACGAGAGCGGTCTTCGGCTTTATCAATCGCATCAGCGGTCGCGCCAATCATTTCTACACCGAATTCAGCTAATACGCCGTGTTTTTCTAGCTCCAGCGCACAATTCAATGCAGTTTGACCACCCATGGTGGGTAATACCGCGTCTGGGCGCTCTTTTTCAATGATTTTACGTACCACTTCCCAGTGAATCGGCTCAATGTAAGTGGCATCGGCCATCTCTGGATCAGTCATGATCGTCGCCGGGTTCGAGTTGACGAGAATCACTCGATAGCCTTCTTCACGCAAAGCTTTACAGGCTTGGGCACCAGAGTAGTCAAACTCACAAGCCTGACCAATCACAATCGGGCCTGCACCTAAAATTAGAATACTGTTAATGTCAGTACGTTTTGGCATCGTCTACTACTCCGAATTAGGCTGTGTGCTGTTTAATTAATTCAATGAAATGATCGAAAAGAGGTGCGGCATCGTGGGGACCAGGGCTTGCTTCTGGGTGACCTTGGAAGCTAAACGCAGGTTTATCAATACGATGAATGCCTTGTAAAGAACCATCAAACAGTGATTTGTGTGTTGCGCGCAGCGTATCTGGTAAGCTTGCTTCATCGACAGCAAAGCCATGATTTTGCGCTGTAATCATCACTACGTCACGCTGTAAGTCTTTAACTGGATGGTTGGCACCATGGTGGCCAAATTTCATTTTTACTGTCTGCGCACCAGAAGCCAAGGCTAGAATTTGGTGTCCTAAACAGATCCCAAATACCGGTAATCCCTTCTCTAAGAACACTTTAGTGGCTTCAATTGCATAAGTACACGGAGCTGGGTCACCAGGGCCGTTAGATAAGAAAACACCATCAGGCTTCAGTGCCAATACTTCTTCGGCTGAAGTTTGAGCCGGAACAACGGTTAAGCGGCATCCTCGGTCAACCAGCATACGCAGGATGTTACGCTTGGCTCCGAAATCGTAGGCAACGACGTGATAAGGCAGTTCGCTGTGGTCTTTTGCTTCAGGAAGTCCACCTTCCAACGTCCACGAACCTTGTTGCCATGCATACGCTTCTTGTGTTGTAACCTCTTTCGCAAGATCCATTCCTTTTAAGCCAGGGAAATCTTTCGCTTTCGCTAACGCGAACGCTTCATCACAATGCTCACCAGCCATAATGCAGCCATTTTGCGCACCTTTTTCACGTAAAATACGTGTCAGTTTACGCGTATCAATATCCGCAATACCGAGAATATTTTGTGATTTAAGATAATCAGAAAGAGAACGTTGATTACGGAAGTTAGAAGCGATAAGAGGGAGATCGCGAATCACAAGGCCTTGTGCATGAATAGAAGAGGATTCTTCGTCTTCAGAGTTGGTTCCGGTATTACCAATGTGGGGATAAGTGAGAGTAACAATTTGTTGAGAATAGGAAGGATCAGTGAGAATTTCTTGGTACCCCGTCATCGAAGTATTAAAAACAACTTCACCAACGGAAAAACCCTCTGCCCCAATGGACACTCCGTGGAACACTGTCCCATCTTCTAGGACCAACAGTGCTGGTTTACTCAAGACAACCTCCAGAATAAAAATGCATTAAATATAAATTAAATCGCAAATCTGCCTTCCTGTTCGCAGCGATACGTTGCTTGAGGCTATATTAGACAAATTGGCGGTATTCTAAAGTTCACACTAATCCCTGTCA
>NZ_WXWK01000150.1:0-29388 GCF_009904835.1 Vibrio sp. V33_P6A3T137
GTTTAATCATTTTTATTGAAATTTACTTACAAATAGACAAAAACCTATTGAACATGCAAATGATAACGATTAGCATTACTTTATATTTAATTGATAACATGGCGAAAAACGGAATGTATCGCAACAAAGTCCAGGTTAATCTCGATAAATCATACGATTGGCTACACTCGAATGAACCTTCTATCGCTTGTTTCCTTAATTCATTAGCACGAGAAAGTCGAACAGTACAGCTACTGTCTTGTGAGGGGGACAAACCGGTTTATCGGCTCCCTCTTGCAAACTCAAACGCTATTACTATTCCTCTTAGCTATTGTTCTTCCCTAGGAAGCCATGAGTATTGCTTTCCTGCCCTTTTGCATACACAAGGCAGCATTAAGGCACTGAGTATTGAACAGTTAATTGAATACATAGTTAACGAGCCAGCGCTGGTTGGCAGCATCAGTGAAACGCAAAAGACAATCTTCATCAAACGAGTTCTAGAAAGCCATCACAACACTCTGCAGGCTGTCGAGAGCTCCCCTTATCAACAACAACTATTTACCGGAAAACTGAATTTTAAAACCGCAGAACAAGGGTTATTGATCGGCCACTCTTTCCATCCAGCCCCAAAAAGCCGTGAACAATTTAGCCTGAATGATGCCAAGCTCTACTCACCTGAATTCGGTGGCCAATTCAAACTCTTCTGGCTGAGCGTTGAGCAATCTCTGCTCACTCACGGCAGCTCTGCTGACGTTGATTTCAACCAACGATTTGCAGCACTCATCGCGCATGAGCCTAGACTAGTTGAAGCTTTGCAGAGTGCTCAGAAACAAGGTCATGGGCTGCTTCCTGTTCATCCGTGGCAATGGCATGTCATGGCGGAGAACCCATCAATTAAAGGTTACATTGCTACCAAGCAAATTCAGAATCTAGGCCAACTCGGTGCAACTTGGTATCCAACCTCGTCCACGCGCTCACTTTACGCGCCGGGCTTGCCTTACATGCTCAAGTTCTCACTCAGTGTCAAACTCACCAATTCTATCCGTAACTTGTCACTGAAAGAAGTGATTCGCGGAACACGACTCAATGATCTGTTCCAGCAACCACAACTGTCGAAGCAGCTCGGTAATGGACGAGGTTTCCAATTGATGCAAGAACCGGCCTATATAGGTCTAAAAGATCTGAATGACAAAATCATTGACGAGAGCCTTGTGGCATTTAGAGATAATCCATTGATGGATAATTCGGCAGAAGAAGCCGTGGTATTGGCAACGCTCACCCAACAAAATCCGTACGGTGGTAGTAGCCTTGTCGCGGCACGCATTCAGCATTACGCCACACAACAAAACCTTTCTGTACATCAAGCGGCTAGCCTGTGGTTTGATGCTTATTGCCACCATGCGGTTGTGCCTCTGTTCCATATTCAGGCCAATTTTGGGGTTGTATTTTTAGCCCATCAACAAAATATCGTTATGCAATTAGAGCAAGGCTTGCCTGTAGGTATGTACTATCGTGACTGTCAAGGCACTGGCTATACCGATTTAGCGTTTAAGCTATTTGGTGAACAACTTGGTACTCAAAAAGAAGCGCTCGAGAACTACTGGAACCAAGACAAAGTACGCCGCTACTTCGCTTACTACCTGATTATCAACTCCACCTTCAATCTGATTTCCGCGATCTGTGCTAACGTCGATATAGAAGAGAGTGAGCTCATCGAAATTTTGTATCACAACCTCAACGCTCTGCTGCAAAGCGGAGTAAAAGATGATCTTTGCTTGTGCTATGTACTCTCTAGTGACGCACTGTGCTGCAAAGGTAACTTTTTCTGTTATCTACAAAACGTTAATGAAAACTCTATCCCCGATCCGGCAGTGATCTATTTCGATTTACCTAACCCTCTCGCTCGTATTGAGGAAATTGCTCATGTCTAAGTTCAATACCTTTATTTTTAGCACTGAACCACAGCCGGTTATTGAGTTAACCCTACAGGCTAGCGATCTAATATGCTCTGACATTGCTCCGCAATTAATACGCGAGATGGATCAACTATTTAGCCAAGAGAAACAGATTGAAACGCTGAAAGTGGCGGCTCGTGACCCTGAAATTCAAACCTGGATTGAGCAACTCTTACCGCTAATTGACCAAAAGGTATCTCGCTGCGTTTTTTACCAATTGCCATTTTCTTGGCACCAACACAAACCATCAAGCCGTTTTCCACTGCAGCTTATTCAATCCAACAACCAATACCGCCCTCACCCTTTACGTCCGCCTATGCCACAAGGCCAGGTCTACCAACGGTATGATTTTGATGTCGAATTAAGCATTAGCTTCCGAGTGATTGAGCTAGATAAAGATCTACAACGCTTTACGCGCTGGATGAACACCCCTCGCGTGGCGCACTTTTGGGAACAAGCATGGAGTGAAGAAAAGCTCGCTGAATTTATTGAGCAGCGCCTTGCCCAACCACATATCATTCCGCTGATTGGTGAATTTAATGGTGAACCATTTGGTTATATAGAAGCCTATTGGGTTGCCGAGGATCGACTCAGCCCGTATTACGCCGTAGAGAGTTATGATCGCGGTATCCATTTGCTGGTTGGCGAACAAGCCTTCCGCGGACCTAAATATTTCGACGCTTGGATGCGCGCCATCAGCCACTATTTGTTTATTGATGATGTACGCACCAATCGCATTGTGCTGGAGCCGCGAGCAGATAACGAGCGCTTATTTGATCGTATTTTGCCGCTTGGTTATCAAAAATGTTTTGAATTCAACTTCCCTCATAAACGCTCAGCACTCTTGATGCTGACACGTGAGCAATTTTTTGCGGAGCGATGGTAATGGATCAGTTAGCGCTACATCGGTATTGGACAGCGGCTAATCAGAAGATGGTAAGCAAAATCCTCAGTGAATTCGCCTATGAACAAGCGTTTCACTTTACGTCAACGGCGCAGGGTTATCAGCTCAACTTAGACAATGGTATTTGTTATTACTTTACTGGCGAAGAGAATATTTGGGGACAAGTCATTATTGACCCCTATTCAATTTCTCGCCATGCCGAGATAGAGGCAGAGCAGCCAATTTCGGCGGCACTGTTGATGCGAGATCTGCAACCTATGCTCAAGATGCCGGATGACGCCTTCGCCGAACATCTCGAAGATCTCAATGCCACCTTATTAGGTGATTGCAAACTCATGCAACGCAAGCAAGCAATGACCGCACGAGATCTTGCCATGCTGCCGTGCGAACAACAACAAACCTATTTTGATGGGCATCCAAAATTTGTGTTTAACAAAGGCCGCCGTGGTTGGAGCAGTGATGATTTAAAGCAGTATGCACCGGAAGCGGAACGCGCCTTCCAATTGGGTTGGGTTGCCGTTCACCACTCTATTTTACAGCTCGCTACTAACGATAAAGTCACATGGCAAGCCTTGTTGCACAGCGCCATCCACCGCGAAGAAATCAAACAGATGGATAGTCTGTTAGCTTCTTATCAGCTTGATCTCCACGATTATCGTTATGTTCCGGTTCATCCTTGGCAATGGAGCAATAAGCTTGCTCTACTGTTTGTACGTGAAATCTCGACTAAACAGTTGGTGTATTTAGGCGAGTTTGGTGATCAATTCTTACCTCAACTGTCGTTGCGCACATTAAGCAATATCACTCGTCCTTTGAGTTACGACATTAAATTACCACTCACAATAATGAATACCTCCTGCTACCGTGGAATTCCGGGGCGCTACATTCTTGCTGGCCCTACGGCTTCAGATTGGATCGATCAGATCTTTAAGTCAGATCCCCTACTTATCGCTAAGCAGGCTGAAGTATTGCAAGAGCCCGCCGCTGCTTTTGCAGCTCAAGCGGACTACTCTCTGCTTCCTAATGCCCCATATCGCTACCACGAACTACTCGGAGTGATTTGGCGTGAATCGGCTACCTCCAAATTAAAAGCCGGTGAACGAGCGATCTTAATGGCGGCACTGATGGAAAGTGACAATCAAGGTCAGCCACTGATCGCCGAATACGTTCAAGCCTCTGGGTTAACGGTCGAAGATTGGCTCAGCAAACTGTTTGATGCGGTCGTGATCCCCTATTACCACCTACTGTGTAAATATGGAGTCTCGCTGATTGCGCATGGGCAAAACGTTACTCTAGTACTAGAAAGCCACATCCCGAAACGCATTCTTCTCAAGGATTTTCAAGGCGATATGCGATTCGTTGATAGTGAGTATCCAGAACAAACATCATTGGATGAAAGGGTCAAAAACGTTACTGTTCGCCTACCTGCACATTTGATTATTCATGACTTACAAACTGGCCATTTTGTTACCACCTTACGCTTTATTTCTCCCTTGGTTGCCAAATTAGGCTTCTCCGAGCTGCAGTTTTACCGCCTACTTGGTGACCGACTGAAAACTTACCTGTCCGCCAATAGTGAGTACCAACCAAGGTTTGAACAATTCGACCTGTTTAAGCCGAAAATTTTACGGATTGGACTCAACTTAGCCAAATTTCGCCATAGCTCAGATGCTAGCGCATCAAGGATGCTGCCTGACATGGATGACACGCTCGACAACCCATTAATCAAAGCACTGGAACACCGAGGCTAACTAACCGTATGACCCTAATTTTGGTGTTAACGAAGCCGAGATTACTCAAAAAAGGATTGCACTTATGGAATACACTAACAACACCAAACTGGATTTCGCCGGCATCGGCGTCGGGCCTTTTAATCTTAGTATTGCGGCCCTACTAACCGATAAGCCACAAATTTCCGCACGTTTTTTTGAAAGTCGTGACCACTTTTCTTGGCACCCAGGACTACTTCTCGATAACACCCACATGCAAACTATGTTTTTGAAGGACTTGGTGAGCGCAGTGCATCCAGAAAGCCGTTACTCCTTCATCTCTTATCTAGTAAAGAACAAAAAGTTTTATCGCTTTCTGTCTGCTGAGCTTCAATGCATTAGCCGTCACGAGTTTTCTGACTATCTCGCTTGGGTTGCCCATCAGTTGGATAACGTTCAACTTTCTACTCGTGTTGAGCGGGTGGAGTACACTGGTGATGCTTTTACGCTCTACACTAATCAAGGTTCTTATCAAGCAGAAAATCTCTGTATTGGTACAGGTAAAGTCC
The DNA here is from genome assembly GCF_009904835.1 of Vibrio sp. V33_P6A3T137. NCBI lineage: Bacteria > Pseudomonadati > Pseudomonadota > Gammaproteobacteria > Vibrionales > Vibrionaceae > Vibrio > Vibrio sp. V33_P6A3T137. Next base: position 5,117 of record NZ_WXWK01000150.1, read on the forward strand.
CTTCAGTACCCGAATGCGCCAAAGCTCACCTCGGTGATCGCGTGTTCCATGCCGCGGATATGGGTTTGAAAGAGCGTAACCTTACTGGCAAACGAGTACTGATCATCGGTGGTGGACAAAGCGGTGCAGATATTTTCATCAATGCGTTACAACATAAGTGGGGCAAACCTAAGTCACTTGACTGGTTATCTCGCCGAGCGAATTATCAACCTCTCGATGAGGCCCCATTTACCAATGAATTTTTCGCACCGGATTACGTTGATGCCTTCCTTAATTTGTCACCTAACATCAAACGTCAAGAGGTAGCAAACCAGAAACTCACCTCAGATGGGGTGACACAAAAAGCTTTATTAACCATCTACCAAGAGCTCTACCACCGATTTGACGTACTTAAAGAGGAGAAATGGGTCAGACTGCTACCCCATCGCACCTTAACTCAAATGAGTGTGCAAAATCGAGCCTTCAAACTGATCGCCAGCAATGCGCTTGGCCCATGTTTAGAAACTTATGACGCCGATATTGTCATTCTTGCCACGGGCTTTGAAGCACCGTATCCCGCTTGTTTGAACACCATTCTCCCCCTACTCGATCTGGATGAGGATAATCGCTACCAAATGACACCTGATTTTGAGCTGAAGTGGGAAGGGCAACAACGTAACAAGATCTTCGCCGTCAATGCTGGGATGCATAGCCATGGGATTGCCGAACCACAACTGAGCCTAATGGCCTGGCGCAGTGCACGCATCATCAATTGCCTTGCGGGACAACCCCTTTTCGATATCGATGCCGGCAAAGGAATGATTGATTGGTTATCACCAAGCGCCATCGCCAAGCAACTGGTCGCCTAAATTCATTTTTGTCAGTTGCTCCAAAGCAAGTGACGTTTCAATCTGCCCAACGAACCACCATCACAAACGGCGGGCTTATTTTTACACACCTATAGAGAAGAAAATGAAAGCTAAAAAAGGAAATTTACTCAAGCCTACCCCTATGTCACTCTCAGCGGCAGCGATTGTCGTAACCACAGCGCTCTTTACCACTCCGGTCATAGCAGAAGAACGGACACTGTTTGACGAAATGGTGGTGGTTTCAAGCCGCACCCCGAAAGCGATCAGTGATATTCCGGGAACGGTGTGGTTCATCGACTCAGAGCAGATCGAACAGGAGTATCGAGGTGGTAAAACCTTAGGCGAGATCCTCGCCTCCGCCATTCCATCCCTTGATGTTAGTTCTGGCGCACGGACCAACAGCGGCCAAAATCTACGTGGGCGCAGAATGCTGGTAATGATCGATGGTGTATCCCTCGAGTCTTCGCGTCAAATCAGTCGCCATATGGACTCCATCGATCCGTTTAACATTGAACGTATCGAAGTACTTTCTGGTGCAACCTCTATCTACGGTGCTGGCGCATCTGGTGGTGTTATCAATATCATCACCAAGAAAGCGACAAGTCAAGAACTTGAGTTTGAGTCTTATGTCGGCGCAACGTCTGGCTTCAATTCAAGTGAGGATCTTGACTACAAAATCGGCCAATCTATCTCTGGGGGTAATGACAAAATTCAAGCTCGCGCATCTGTGGTTTACACAGAAACCCAAGGCTTTTTTGATGCTCATGGCACCATCGTCACACCAGACATTTCACAAGGCTCTCTGCAATTCAACCAAACGGTTGATGTGATGACCACAATGGGGGTGAACCTATCTGAAACTCAAAAGCTCAACCTGTTGGCGCAATATTATGATAGCCAGCAAAACTCGCCTTACGGCCTGTATATCGTCAATAATACGTTTGTGGACGTGAGAAGCGGCTTTAACTCAGACCGTGAACACGGCACGCAGCGTATAATGCTGAGTGCTTCTTACGTCAACGATCAATTCTTAAATCATCAATTAATTGCGGAAGCCTCCTATCGTAAAGAAGATCAAACCTATACTCCTTACTATCAAACATCTGGCCAGCAAATCACCGATGTCATCTCTCTCAAAGCCGCTCTGGCGAAGAACTTTGATAGGCTGAATCTGGTGTATGGTATTGACGCTTACCAAGATCAATTTGAGAGTAACCAAGCCCTGTACGACAAAACCATTGCCAATAACTCAGGAAACCTCATCAACCGTACTTACGCACAAGTTGGCCGTTATCCAGGAATCAAAGTTGGTTCTGTCGCCGGTTTTGTTCAAGCAGATTACGGCATCACAGACGATTGGTCTATTGAAGGAGGGTTTCGCTACCAACATATGGTCAATAAGATCGATGATTTTGTAGGCTATCAGCAGCAGAAAAAGATTGCTGAAGGTCAAGGAACTTCTGCCGATCTTGTGCCAGGAGGAAAAACCGACTACAGCGTGGGGCTTTTTAACTTAGGCACGCTCTATCATCTTAATAACAACTCTCAGATCTGGGCTAACTTCTCACAAGGTTTCGATCTGGCTGATCCTGCGAAATACTATGGTCAAGGTAACTACAGCCTGGTCGGCAGTCACTGGACGTTACAAGACAGCATCAATGTTGACAGCTCTAAGATGTCGGGGATAAAAACCAACAGCTTTGAGCTGGGCTACCGTTTAGAAAAAGATAGCCTCAACCTACAAACCGCAGCGTACTATTCTACTTCCGATAAATCGGTTTCTTACAATAAAACAACCTTATTGATTGAAGAAGTCGAAGATAAAAAACGAGTTTATGGTCTTGAAGCCATGGCCTCTTACTGGGTACATGCCAATGTACAATTAGGGGCATCAGGCCACTACGTGGTTTCGGAAGTCAAAAACGATAAGGGCTGGGAAAAAATGACCGCTACAGAAGCCAGCACATCCAAACTCAGCGCTTGGGCGGGTTGGTATGCTGAGGATCTAGCGGTTAAGTTACAAAGCCAAACCATGTTTGACTACAAAGATTATGCGGAAAATAAACTGGATGGTTATACCCTCTTTGACCTAGTCGGAAGCTACAAACTGCCAATGGGTAGTATTGGTTTTGGCGTGCGCAACCTGCTTGATCACGACTACACCACTATTTGGGGGCAGCGCGCTCAGCTATGGTATTCATCACACTACGATGCTGCAGCATACGATTACAAAGGCCGAGGCCGTACTTATACCTTGAACTACCAGTTAAAATTCTAACGTGTCTAGCAGCCACTTGATGAGAAAGTGGCTAGCACCAACGATACCAAGATACCTTAAGATGTAATGCCTTTCACTGAAGTGTGAGCGGCATTTTTATTCTCAAATTAAAAAATGAAAACGAAGAAATGAAAAGGACACATACTTAATCAAGATTAAAGATAGGCTTCTCGATGATACTTTTGATGATATTGACGGGTTTGTTTTCAGTAATTGGTTACGGAATTTAATGACTTCACGCAAGTGTTAATCCATTGATCGCCACATATCTCGAGTTTAACGTAGTTAATCGGCAATCTTGTTTATGGGTTCAGTATCGAGAGGTCAAGCATTTAGCTGACCAAAAAGAGTAGCCCAGCTCCAATTCCTATAGTAATTTTAGCAAAGCTTGGGGTAGATAAATCCCATCAAAGTCAAGGCATTGCAGAAAGCATCTTAAATATTTGATTTTAATCGATTATGATAAAAAAGACGCCCTAGGACGTCTTTTTTAGAATATGGCGGTGAGTGAGAGATTCGAACTCTCGGTACGTTGCCGTACACACACTTTCCAGGCGTGCTCCTTCAGCCACTCGGACAACTCACCGTAATGGGCTAGCATCTTGTGCTAACGAGGCGCTAATTTAATGATATTCATTAATAGGGTCAAGCAGAAATCTTAAAAAAACTCACATCTTGGCTTGTTTGGCTAATTATTACCTCATTTGTTCAAAAACCCTTCATCAGTTCCCTGGATGCTCGCATTGATCGTACGTTTAGAGTTAAGATAACTTCACTTTTTGCTGTTGACTATGAGGCTTTACTTTGACCTTAAACGATATTCTAAGCGCTGCAGATTTAGAAGATAAACTTCTTAATGAAGCGAAAACCCAGGGCTTTATTACTGCCATGGCCCTCGCGCCGAATGTTCTTCCTCCTTCAGAATGGTTGCCATTTTTGTGGGGTGGTGATGATACGGCTCCCTTTAGTGATGCAAAGCAGATGGAAAGCTATTTTGGGTTGATTATCCGTTTATGGAATGAATATCGCCCTGCTCTTTTAGACGGCAGTTGGTCTTGGCCTAAAGGATGTGAACTGGATGAAGAAGATATCGTCACACAGAATACTCGTGATTTCTGTGAAGGGGTTTTACAGGGCTGGCAATTAACGCGTGATGATTGGGAAGTGCTGATGCCAGAAAATAGTCAAGAGAATGCCCTGATGGGGGGTGTGTTGTTATCGTTGAGCATGTTGTACGATCCAGAAACGTCTTTGGCCACCTTAGCTGAACAAGGCATGAACGATTTAGATCAGTTTACTGAAATCTATAACGCGATTCCTGTGATGCTATGTGGTTTAACTCAGCGTGCCGCCGATTTAGCGGAGTCTGACTCTTAATAACCACGCCAGCGATCACAACCATCTAAAGCATCAACTCAAAAAAACCGTCAGTCGCAACTGACGGTTTTTTTCATTAAGCGTTCCCTTGTACTTGGAGATTGAGCTGCTCAGCAAAATCCAACATGCGATTTAAAGGCACCAAGGATTTCACTCGTGTCGCTTCATCAACAAACACCTCATGCTCTTCACCGCCATCGCGTAGTGCTTGTTCTATGGCTTTCAATCCATTCATTGCCATCCACGGACAATGAGCACAGCTGCGGCAGGTGGCTCCTGCACCAGCCGTGGGCGCTTCAATTAATTGTTTCTCTGGCACCATTTGCTGCATTTTAAAGAAAATGCCTTTGTCCGTTGCCACAATCATGGTTGATTGAGGGAGTGTTTTTGCTGCCTTGATTAATTGACTGGTCGAGCCAACCGCATCAGCCAGTTCAACGACGCTGGCCGGAGATTCAGGGTGAACGAGAATCGCAGCATCTGGATACAACCCTTTCATTTTGCGTAAGGCATCGGCAGAAAACTCATCATGTACTACGCACTCGCCTTGCCACAAGAGCATTTCTGCTCCGGTCTTTTTAGCAATATAAGCGCCAAGGTGACGATCTGGTCCCCAGATAATCTTTTTATCTTGTGAATCAAGATGCTCAACAATATCTAAGGCAATGCTTGAGGTAACTACCCAATCTGCGCGCGCTTTAACTGCGGCTGAAGTATTGGCATAAACAACAACGGTGTGATCGGGATGGGCATCACAAAATTCGGTGAACTTATCAGCAGGACAACCTAAATCAAGCGAACACTCGGCTTTTAAGGTTGGCATCAGAATCCGCTTTTCTGGAGTCAGTATTTTCGCTGATTCCCCCATAAAACGTACACCAGCAATAATTAGTGTGGTTGCAGAATGACGATTACCAAATTTAGCCATTTCTAGTGAATCGCCGACAAAGCCGCCCGTCTCTTCAGCTAAGGCTTGAATTTCTGGGTCAGTATAGTAGTGGGCGATCAGTACAGCATCTTTCTCTTTTAGTAACCGCTTAATGCTTGCTAAATAGGTGGTTTTCTCCATCTCACTAAGAGGAATAGGCTTAGCTGGGAAAGGGTAAACGGTGTCTATTTTATCCAGTATGTGACTCATTGCTCTGCTCTATGGATCATTATAATAATTCGCATATTGTACACTGTATCGGTCATCGTACACAAAAAAACCAGACTGAAATCAACATACCCTCCCCATTTGAAGCTGCCGCGGTGTTGGCTACATTCCACCCTAATCGCATAGTTTGTCTATGTTAATGGGAATTCTCTCACTTGCCGCCTACTTGCAACTCAATGTAGTTGAGGTATAGAACACTTAATAAAAAAGCCACTCATAAGAGTGGCTCAGCATTATCCATTTATATCAATTCGTTACTTTAATTTATCCTGAGCGGCTTTCGCCGAAGCACTATTCGGATATTCATTAATTACTTGCTGATAATATTTCTTTGCTTGCGCCGCATTATTATTACGCGCAGCGATATCACCGAGCTTGACTAAAGCATCAGCGCGTTTATTCGAATCGGAATAACTTAATACCGCCGCAAAACTTTTCGCTGACTGCTGATCTTGTCGCTTAGCGAAATGTAACTGACCAAGCCAGTAGTGGGCATTTGCCGCAAAACTAGAATCCGGATAATCAGCTTGGAATTTTTCAAATGCTGCTATCGCACCAGCGTAATCACGCTTTTTTAAAATTAAATCCACGGCATTCTGATAAGCCGCTTGCTCGTTTACATCGCTACTAAAAGTACCGAGTGGTAACTCATCACTTTGATTGGCAGCGATGGCACCTGCAGATGGCGATTGTTTAGCCGCACTACGTAGATTATCGAGTTCAACAAACAGTTCACGCTGGCGCTGCAACATTTGCTGCATATCGTAGGTATTTCTTTCTAGTTGGCCACGGAGCTCATTAATTTCTAGTGCCATTTCGTCGAGTTGCTGCTGCATTTGCAACTGCATACGGTTGCGATTTTCAAGCAATCGTTCTAAACGGGCAACATCACCTTCATTTGACACGGCGCGGTTAGCCGACGTTGAGACTGAACGCTGACTAAGATCGGATACTGGAGCTGGTGCAGCGAGCGTAATGCTCGCTGCACTTGCCAGTAACGTAAGCGTAAAAACTTGCTTTAAGTTACTGAACATGAGGGATACCTCAATTAGTAAACAAGAACAGCTCGGCGGTTCTTCGCGTAAGCTTCTTCAGTTTGACCTAGAACCAGTGGTTTTTCTTCACCATAGCTCACGATCGAAATTTGATTGGCTTGTACGCCCAGAGCCTCTAAATATTTGGCTACAGCGTTAGCACGACGCTCACCAAGCGCAATGTTGTACTCTGGCGTACCGCGCTCATCAGCGTGGCCTTCTACTGTCACTTTTAGACTCGGGTTTTTGCTTAGGTAAGCAGCATGGGCAGCAAGCATTTCTTCGTAACTACGTGCGATAGTGGCATTGTCAAATGCAAAGTAAATGGTTTGCGTTTCACGAAGTGCTTGCTCTTTAAGCTCTTGCTCTGACAACTGACCATATTCACCGATTGGAGAAACAACGGTAGTATCAACACCACCCGCGCTACCAGACGTAGTTTGGTTAGTCTGTGAACCTGACGCTGATGCGGCGTCATCACTTGAGCTACATGCAGTAATAGCTAAAACAGGTAGCGCAATTAGGAGTCCCTTGAGAACTTTATTAAGTTGCATCTTATTTTCCTTACTATGAAATAGTTAGTTGCTAAATTATATGTTGGCTATAAAAACGGAGACCACGCTGGCGATCTAACTCGTCCATTGGTTGCCGGTAACCTTGCTTTAAATCGCCCATCAATAGAAACCATCGATAAGACGTTGGCCTGATTATACATCGAACTATAAATAACCATGCCACCATTTGGAGCAATACTTGGAGACTCATCTAACAAAGTTTGTGTTAATACTTGTAATGCACCAGTCTCAAGATCTTGTTTGGCGATATGAAAGCCTGAATTACTTCGATTCACCATGATCATGAATCGGCCATCCGGGGTAATCTGCCCACCGAGATTCTGTCGTCCTTGCCATGTCAATCGGTCCACCGCCTGATTTGCCAAATTTACTCGATAAATCTGCGGGTTACCACCCCTATCTGAGGTAAATATGAGCGACTTACCATCAGGATGCCAAAATGGTTCGGTATTATTTGAACGGCCATGGGTGATTTGTGTGAGTTTACGAGAAGCTAAATCAAGCGTATAGACTTGCAGCGTCCCAGTTTTCGACAGAACTAATGCCAGTGTTTTACCATCTGGAGAAAACCTCGGTGCACCATTATGTCTTGGGTATGAGGTTAATTTTTCACGTTCCCCAGTGTAGATATCCATAATAAATATCTCAGCTTGGCCATTTTGAAAACTGACATAAGCCAACTGACGACCGTCTGGTGACCACGCTGGAGACATCAATGGCTGTTTAGAACGCAGCACCAAACGCTCATTATAACCATCGTAGTCAGCAACACGTAATTGATAAGGGAAAGCGTCTTTATCATTAACGACAACATAAGCGATACGCGTTAGAAAAGCGCCTTTTTCACCTGTTAGTTCTTCATAAACCAGATCAGAGATACGATGCGCATATTCACGCATTCGTGGCGCAGGTACCGTAGCGACTTTGTTAAATAACACATGATCTTTAGACAGCACAAGCTGCCCATCAGCACTTAACGCTCGGCTTTGCCCTTGGGTCAACTGACCACGAACCACGTCAACCAACTGATAATTAATAACATAATTGCCTTGTTGATTGAGAGTAATTGAACCGGTCAGTAATGCATCAACGCCAATTCGAGTCCATGCATCAAACGTAACCTCAGTTTCACTGTAAGGCGTTTGTGGCATTCTATCGGTGGCAATGGGACTAAACTTGCCACTGCGTTGTAAATCGGAAGCAATCACCGCCGAAATATCTTCCGGTAGTGGTGTTTTTCCTTCCCATTTAAAAGGAACAATGGCAATTGGACGAGCAGAATTAATACCGTCGGTAATCACCAACTCTAGTGCCCCATAGGCAAGTTGCATACTACTGGTGAAAACCAGTAACCATCCTATTATTAATCGCTTTAACACAAACGGTTCCTTTTACTCAGGTGCTACAGTTAAATTAATGTTTTTCAGCCTTTCAATAAGATCCTTTTCATCGGCGGTAGGAAGAGGGAAACTACCAACTTTTGCTACCGCTCTCTTAGTCGCTGCGCATAGCCGATTATCGCCATTGAGCACTTGAACGTCACCTACTATAGCATCGGCGCCAGTAGGGATGAGACGTAAATTAACTCGACACTGTCGTCCTCGAAAACTATCCTCAAGCAGCAAGTTTTGTTGGATCATTTGGGTATAGATAGCTCCCCAACGCTGCGCTTCATTGGCAAGATGCTGTGATCGCGCTGCGGAAATGCTTTGCGCTTCACTTTCCAGACCAGAAAAAATGCTGTTCATCGCCGCTTCTTGCTCTTTGCGTTCACGCTCTAGTCGAGCCAAACGTTGCTGCTCTTGTCGAGCTTTTTCTGCCGCCTCTTTAGCGGCTTTTTCTTTCGCAATTCGTTCTTGTTCAGCACGCTTTGCTGCTTCTTGTTCTTGACGCGCCTTTTCTTGCGCGGCCTGAGCTGCTTTCTCACGAGCAATACGCTCTTGTTCTGCTTTCGCTGCCGCGGCTTCTCTTGCTACTCGCTCCGCTTCGGCTTTTTTGGCTGCTTGCTCTTGACGCGCTTTTTCTTCAGCCACTTGACGCTGTTGTTCTTGCTGTTGACGAACCCGCTCAGCTTCTCGAGCCGCTTGTGCCTCTCGCGCTTGCTGCTCTTTCAGTTGACGAATGCGCTCTTCTTCGGCTTTTCGGTTACGTTCCAGCTGTTCGGTTTCACGACGCAGCTTATCTAATCGCTCTTGCTCTTGTTTTGCCGCAGCCTCGCGCTGGTTACGTATCTGCTGTGCTTGTTGTTGAATCAAGCTAGGATCAATCACGACCGCTTGCATCATCGCTCCAGCAGAAGGCGTTTCTGGTTTTGACTGTGTAAAATCCGCCCCCCAAAAAAGCACCACAACTAAAAGAACATGAAGGGCAACCGAAATCAACCATGGTTTGTTATCGGCACGTTGCAATGTTTTTTTTGCTTTCATTAGCAATGGCAAACCTATTATTTTATGTCTGTTAATAGACCGACTTTTGCAACACCGGCTCGACTCAATTCATCTAAAACTAAGACGATTTCCGCATACGGTGTCGCAGCATCTCCCCCAACGGCAACGGGTGAATCCGGTTTTAATGATAACTCAGCTTTTACTCGAACAATCAAATCTTGCAATGAGAGTCCACGTTGCATCTCTTCATCATTGACGCTTAGTCCTAAGTTACCCGCTTGATCAACCTCAACAATGATAAAGCTTGCTTCACTGTCTCCAGCAAGCTCTGCCGTTGATTGAGCGATGGTCGTTCTCGGCAACTCAACCTCTACCCCTTGAGTAATAAAAGGTGAGGTCACCATAAAGATGATCAACAACACCAACATGACATCGATATAGGGTACGACATTGATCTCTGCTGTCATCTTCCGTTTCTTCGGTTGATAGCCAGTCATGCGTTATTCCCTACCCGCCATCGCTTGGCGGTGTAAAATACTATGAAACTCTTCGGAAAAAGTAGCGTAAATATGTTCTAGCTTAGTCACTTTACTGCTGAATCGATTATAAGCAATGACGGCTGGAATGGCAGCAAACAGACCCATTGCTGTTGCGACCAAAGCTTCGGCAATACCAGGAGCTACCATGGCTAACGTCGCCTGCTTAACAGCACCTAAGGCGATAAAGGCATGCATAATCCCCCAGACCGTTCCAAATAGGCCGATATATGGAGTAATTGAGCCAACTGTCGCTAAAAAAGGCAAATGCGCTTCTAGCTCATCAACTTCACGAGCGACGGTCACTCTCATCGTCCGCCCGGTACCTTCCATAATATAATCTGGTGCATTGGCGTTACTTTTGTGTAAACGAGCAAACTCGGTAAAACCGCTGTAGAAAATCTCTTCGGTACCTTCTAGCGTATCTTTACGCTTTTTGACCTCTTGATACAAAATAGACAGGTCGGTGCCTGACCAAAATTTATCTTCAAATTCTTCGGCTTGACGTTCCGCTTGTGCCAATGCTTTATGACGTTTAATAATCACTGCCCAAGAAGCAACTGACATAGCTAAAAGAATTAACATCACCAATTTAACCAGTAAACTGGCTTGTAAAAATAGATCGAGCATTGAAATATCAGCAGTCACTATGAGTAAACTCCAAAATCATTGATTGAGGCAATCCAATCGGCCTCATTTTCTGGTTATCGATACATGCTACCTTAACTAAGGCTTTACACAATAGCTGTCCGTTAGGATTGACCAGCTCTTGACAGAAAGTTAAAGAGACTTTTTTAAGTTCAACGACCGAGGTTTTCACGGTTAATTGATCATCCAAACGTGCAGCACGGATGAAATCAACACTCGCACTTCGGACCACGAAACCGATATTTTGTTCCAATAATTGCTGTTGAGAAAAACCCAACGAACGCAATATTTCGGTACGCGCACGTTCAAAGAACTTCAGATAATTGGCATGATAAACCACACCACCCGCGTCGGTGTCTTCATAATAGACCGTTATCGGCCAATCAAAAATTTGCCCCATAATGCCAAGTCGCCTCAGTCATGGTTAAGATGAGTTGATTACTATACCGCATCTCGGCAGCGCGAGTACAAGAAGAAGCGTAAGATTTTGTTGGAATGTGCTAAAAAAAATAGCGCTATCTGATTAAAAGATAGCGCTATCGTTACTTTGCTGTCGTGTCAGTCTTATGAATGACTTTACGATGCTCCTGAAAAACGCAAGAACAAGAACCCAACGAGGATTGGCAGTGAAAAGTAAGGACTAAAAACGCCTTGCCATAACCAATAACGTGGCTTGAAACCAACCCCGTAAACCATACTTGAACACATTGCCCAAATCAGTAATGGACCAATAATGGCATTGAACCCACCAATACTCACTGCATAGGCTTCAGGATCCCACATGACCATTGCAACATGGTAAAACCCTAACACCATAACTAATGCTCTAAGAGCACCTTTATCTAATGGTTGATGCAGTCTAGTGAGTCGTTCAGACCAATCACTCACGGTCTTTATCCATCATTTCAGAGTGCTCTAACCAAAGAGCATTGATGATGCCAAACGCACAAGCCAGCAATACACCAAGAATCCATGCAAAATACCACATTGTTTCGCTCCTTAGTAAAGTGAGTTGTTGTTATCTTCGATGTACTTGTTATCCAAGCGACCGAACATTTTATAGTAAGACCATACCGTGTAACTCAAGATAATAGGGACCATAACAAAAGCTACCCCAGTCATTAAGTTCAGAGTTAACTCACTCGATGTTGCATCCCACATGGTTAGGCTATGACTTGGTACTAAGTCTGAAGGCATGACAAATGGGAACATCGCAAAACCAGCGGTTAAGATGATCCCAGCATTACCAAGACTTGATACTAAAAACGCCAAAGCGCATTTTTCAAAACGTGACGCTAAAACAGCCAGTAGCGGCATAACCACCCCAAGCGCAGGAGCTAACCACAAGATAGGATACTGTTGGAAATTATGCATCCAAGCACCCGCTTCACGAATTACTTCTTTATTTAGCGGATTAGAGGCAGCCGAAGTATCAATTGCACTGACAATCACATAACCATCAATATGTTGAATCCAAAAACCACCCAACACAAACAAGACAAAGGTTAACAAACCGGCTAATTGTGCGGTATTGCGTGCACGAGTATGCAAATCGCTGGTGGTTTTCATTTGTAACCACGTGGCACCTTGCATCAAGATCATAAACAAGCTAACTAATCCGCACACTAAAGCAAAAGGATTGAGCAAACCAAAGAATGAACCGTGATAACTTGGCATCATCAGTTCGTTCAATTGGAAAGGAACGCCCTGTAACAAGTTACCAAACGCGACACCGAAAATGATTGGTGGCACAAAACCACTGATCGAGATACAAATGTCCCAGGTATTACGCCATTTTGGATCTTCTATCTTAGAGCGATAGTCTAAGCCCAGAGGGCGTAACCAAAGCGCAGCAAGAGTGACCATCATCGCCAGATAAAATCCAGAGAATGATGTGGCATAAACCAAAGGCCAAGCGGCAAATAGTGCACCACCAGCGGTAATGAGCCACACCTGGTTACCATCCCAGTGAGGGGCAATCGAGTTAATCATCACTCGACGCTCAGAGTCGTTTTTACCCAAAATAGGGACTAATGCTCCAACCCCCATATCAAAGCCATCGGTGATGGCAAAACCGATAAGTAGGACACCAATCAGTACCCACCAAATCAGTCGTAAGATCTCGTAATCAAACATATTGCTTTCTCCTTGCCTAGGCTTCGACTTGACGGTTGACTTTGTCTTCCAACGAGCTGCCATTTTGTTCGAAATGGTAGCGGCCAGTTTTCAAGCTACTTGGGCCTTTACGAATGAACTTCAGCATTAAATACACTTCAGCAATAAGGAATAACGTATACAGCGCTAAGATCGCAATCAGTGATGTCCAAATTTGTCCCGCCGTCAATGCGGATGCAGCAACGTTAACCGGAAGTATTTCACCGACCGCCCAAGGCTGACGACCGTATTCAGCGACAAACCAACCCGCCTCAGCAGCAATCCATGGTAATGGAATACTCCATAGTGCCGCTTTGAGCACCCACTTTTTCTGCTCGATTTTTTGGCGACAAGTTTGAACAAACGCTGCGCCGAACACAAACAACATAATAAAGCCACAGACCACCATGATACGGAAAGACCAGAATAGCGGCCATACCGTAGGGATAGAATCGTCTGCCGCGGCTTGGATTTGCGCCTCTGTGGCATCAACAACATTCTCAGTGTATCGTTTTAGCAGTAAGCCATAACCGAGCTCTTGCTTAACCTCATTAAAGGCCAGCATGTTCTCTTCCGATTTATCACCAGCACGAAGTTGCTGTAATAGGTCGTAGGCATACATACCATTACGGATACGATCTAAATGCTCTTCACGTAGATCACGTAAACCGGTGACTTCTTTATCTAATGAACGAGTCGCGATAATCCCCATCAGATAAGGAATTTTGACCGCATAATCCGTTTGCATCGTTTCTTGGTTAGGAATACCAAATAGGGTAAACGCAGCAGGAGCAGGTTCAGTGTGCCACTCAGACTCGATAGCCGCTAGTTTTACCTTTTGTACATCACCCAGCTCATAACCTGATTCATCACCAAGTACAATTACAGACAGAACTGCGGCAATACCAAAAGAGGCAGCGATAGCAAATGAGCGACGAGCGAACGCAACATCACGTCCCTTCAGTAGGTAGTAAGCGCTGATACCAAGAATAAACATCGCCCCGGTGGTGTAGCCAGCAGCCACTGTATGAACAAATTTAACTTGTGCGACCGGGTTGAGTACCACATCAGCAAAGCTAACCATCTCCATACGCATGGTTTCAAAATTGAACTCAGCACCTACAGGGTTTTGCATCCAACCGTTAGCAACAAGAATCCACAAGGCAGAGAAACTAGAGCCTAAAGCAACCAGCCAAGTTACGGTAAGGTGTTGGCGTTTAGAAAGCCTATCCCATCCAAAGAAGAACAAACCGACAAAGGTTGATTCTAAAAAGAAAGCGACCAGCGCTTCAATGGCGAGCGGCGCACCAAAAATATCGCCGACGTAGTGGGAATAGTAAGACCAGTTAGTTCCGAACTGGAACTCCATGGTCAAGCCAGTCGCCACACCCAGTGCAAAGTTAATCCCGAAAAGCTTACCCCAGAACTTTGTCATGTCCTTATAGATTTGCTTATCGGTCATTACATAAAGTGACTCCATAATGGCGAGTAAAAACGCCATGCCCAAAGTCAATGGAACGAATAAGAAGTGATACATCGCTGTCAGTGCAAACTGCAACCGCGATAGCTCCACTACATCAATCATGGTAACTCCTTTGTGTCGGCTGAATGACACTTATGACATAACGCCCAACGTATACGTGAATTAAACGTAAGATCACCGCTTAATTTCTTGTAATGAATTGTTGCAATTATGTGCCGTTGTGGTTAGTAAATCGTTAAGCTCTAGCTAATATAGCTGCGACTAATACTACTGCCAAAGACCCTGAGTTTCAAAGGGTTTGTTTGGGAAAGCGCTTTGATTTAAATCAATTTCCGTGACACATCAATGCGCAAAAAAACAACAAAATGATACAAATCAAGAAAAGGTCAGATTGGGTGTTTTAATAAGGTAAAAAAAAGCAGAGTGGATACGGATATTAAACACAATTAGTTAACAATAAGCTCAATTAGTCTATTTTTCGTCATTTTAAGTAATGTGTAAAAATGTGACCGAAATAAAAATATTTTGAACTTATTCTGCTTTTTCTATCGTCGAGTATTCAGCGCTCTTCTCACGTCGGTTCATGTCGCCACTCAATAGCCAGTTAGGCTCTGACATAAACACACCTAAATCATACAGAGCGTGTATGACATGGCTATAAAACGAATACAGGAGATATTTTGCAGATGAGGCCGCTTCAATACTGCCGATAGTTGAAGCGTTCGACAGTATTGAGTTTATTGATCAGGAAAGCGAAGCTTTACCTACATTGATGCTGAAATGGCGTATCGAATTGAAATCAGAGACTACTTTTCTATTCCAAAATGCAAATAAGCTCGATCGGTTGCAATACGTCCACGAGGGGTACGCTGTAAATAACCTTGCTGAATAAGGAAAGGTTCTAATACATCCTCAATGGTATCTTTCTCTTCGCCAATCGCTGCGGCCAAGTTATCAAGCCCAACGGGACCACCAGAGAATTTTTCCATGATCGCCAACAGTAGCTTTCTGTCCATATAATCAAAACCGAGATGATCGACATCAAGCATGTCGAGCGCTTTACCCGCCGTATCCAGACAGATATGTCCATTGCCTTTCACTTCTGCATAATCTCGCACTCGGCGCAATAAGCGGTTAGCAATCCGTGGTGTACCTCGCGCGCGGCGCGCGACCTCTAATGCACCATCGGCATCCATTGACAATCCAAGGCATTGCGCGCTGCGCTGCACAATATTCTGTAAATCAGCGACATTGTAATATTCTAGACGTTGGACAATACCAAAGCGGTCGCGTAATGGTGAAGTGAGCGATCCAGCGCGAGTGGTAGCTCCAATCAGGGTAAAAGGCGGCAAATCGATTTTAATTGATCGAGCAGCAGGACCTTCACCGATCATAATATCTAATTGGTAATCTTCCATGGCAGGATAGAGTACTTCTTCGATCATTGGACTCAGACGGTGAATTTCATCAATAAATAGAACATCATTTTCATCCAAATTGGTCAGCAACGCGGCAAGATCACCGGCTTTTTCCAATACTGGACCTGAGGTAGTACGAATATTCACGTCCATTTCGTTAGCGACAATATTAGCTAACGTAGTTTTCCCCAGTCCAGGAGGACCAAAAATTAATAAGTGATCGAGAGGTTCACTGCGTTTTTGTGCCGCTTGGATAAAAATTTCCATTTGATCACGAACATGATCTTGTCCTTGATAGTCGGCAAGTTTTTTCGGTCGAATAGCCCGATCAATCACTTCTTCCTCTTTAAAAGCAGGACTGATTGGGGCAATAAGGCGATCGGCTTCGATCATAACAGAGATTCCCATGGTGTAATGATAAGGGCGACAGAGTCAGTCTTAATTAGCATAGTTCAAAGTGGTAAGTGAGACGCTGCAGCCACGCAGACAATAAACCTATCATCATCAGACCATTGATTTTAATGCTTCTCTAATTAATTGCTCACTGGTCATTCCCGGTTTTGCCATTTGAGAAACCACTTTAGAGGCTTGGACGGGTTTATAACCTAAAGAAAGTAAGGCACTGATCGCCTCTTCTTGAGCATTTTGCTCTGCAGTTACAGGGGAATGATCTAATGGTGCAGCATCCGTCGCTGGGGTAAATAAGTCGCCACTTCCCCAGCCTTTAAGACGGTCTTTCATCTCAACTAATAATCGTTCGGCGGTTTTTTTACCCACTCCAGGCAGTTTAATCAAGGTTGAGATATCCTCACGTTCAACGCAAGCCACAAACTGGCTTGCCGTCATACCGGATAAAATCCCCAGTCCCATCTTCGGACCAACCCCATTGGCTTTGATCACTTCTCGAAATAAAGCCCGCTCGCTCACCGTATTAAAACCATACAAAAGTTGGGCATCTTCGCGGACCACAAAATGCGTGTAGATGATCGCTTCTTCATTAATGTTCGGCAGTTCATAAAAACAACTCATCGGCATTTGTACTTCATAACCAACGCCATTGACTTCAATCACGATTTGCGGAGGTTGTTTTTCTATTAATAGGCCACGCAGACGTCCAATCACTGGAATTTCCTTGCTGATAACTAGGAGAGAATGAGTTAGATAATAATAAATAACTGGATGGATAGCCAGTTAAACTCAGCGATAACGTCCACGCCGAGCATGAGTGGCTTTACCAGCTAAAGCCAATAACGTTTTATTGGTGTTGGCATGGCAGATAGCAACCCCTAACGCATCCGCGGCATCCGCTTGAGGCTTTGCTGGTAATTTTAACATTTGTTGCACCATATGCTGGACCTGAGTTTTATCCGCTCCCCCTGTCCCAACCACCGCTTGTTTAATCAAGCGTGCCGCGTATTCATAAACGGGTAAATCAGCATTCACGGCGGCGACAATGGCACTACCACGAGCTTGACCCAGTTTTAACGCTGAATCGGCATTTTTCGCCATAAATACTTGTTCAATAGCAAAAGCATCTGGCTGAAATTGAGTGATGATTTCACTCACTCCAGCGTAAATTTGTTTGAGTCGTAAAGGAAACTCCTGCTCTGAGGTACGAATACAACCACTACCAAGATAAATAAGCTGACGGCCTTGTTGACGAATAACGCCATAACCAGTAATGCGTGATCCGGGATCGATGCCCAGAATTATTGACATGTTTTATTCCTAGTTGAACGACTTAAACAACGTGTGATTATCACTAGTCCGTGAAGATAAACCATTAACATAGCTAAAAATATCGTGGACAAGGCATAAAGCGTCATTCATCACGCGCCACGTTAGATAAAAAGATAATACTCAGCAGAAAAGAATACAGCGGGCCATAAACCCGCTGTGTCGTAGACATGGTTCGCTTATTTGCGTCGCCAAGTGGTTCCGTTCGGACCATCCTCTAAAATAATGCCCATCTCTGTCAGCTTGTGACGAGCAAGATCCGCATTAGCCCAATCTTTATTCGCGCGTGAGTCATTACGCAGTTTGATCAACGCTTCGATTTCCTCGGCTTGGTCATCATTTGCAACCGAACTTTGCAAAAAGCGTTCTGGCTCTTGGTATAGAATACCAATCACATCCGCTAACTCGCGCATTAATGCCCCTAAAGCACTCGCCTGAAGCATATCTTCTGTTTTAAGTCGGTTAACTTCACGTGCCATATCAAATAAGACCGAGTAGGCCTCTGGGGTATTAAAATCATCATTCATCGCGCTGGTAAAGCGGCTGACATACTCTTCACCACCAGCCGCTGCGACCGTCATATCCAAACCACGCAAGGCAGTATAGAGACGCTCTAAAGACGCTCGAGCTTGAGTGAGGTTTTCTTCACTGTAATTTAATTGGCTACGATAATGCCCAGACATTAAGAAATAACGTACGGTTTCTGGATCATAATGTTGCAACACATCACGAATGGTAAAGAAATTACCCAGCGATTTTGACATTTTTTCTCTGTCTACCATCACCATTCCACTGTGCATCCAAGTATTCACATACTGGGTATCATGAGCGCAGCAAGATTGGGCAATTTCATTTTCATGATGAGGAAACTGTAGATCCGAGCCACCACCATGGATATCAAAGTGATTACCCAAGATAGAAGAATTCATCGCTGAACACTCAATATGCCAACCAGGACGTCCAGGCCCCCATGGGGATTGCCACGTGGGTTCGCCCGGCTTAGACATCTTCCATAATACAAAATCGAGTGGGCTACGTTTTGCAGTCTCAATATCAACGCGAGCACCGGCCTGCAGTTGGGTTAAATCTTGCTTGGAGAGTCGGCCATACTCTTTAAATTTGCTGACTTCAAACATGACATCGCCATTGTCTGCAACATAAGCAAAGCCGCGATCAATTAGCTGTTCTACCAAGGCAATGATTTCTTCAATATAAGCTGTGGCACGTGGTTCTACATCAGGACGCAATATATTGAGCGCATCAAAATCGGTGTACATCTCTTGAATAAGTCGTTCAGTCAACGAGTCACAAGATTCTTGATTCTCAGCGGCACGTTTAATGATTTTGTCATCAATATCAGTAATGTTGCGCACGAAAGTTAAATCATAACCCAAATAGCGTAAGTAGCGTGATACCACATCAAAAGAGACAAAGGTACGACCGTGACCAATATGACAGAGATCGTATATGGTGACTCCACAGACATACATGCCAACTTTTCCGGCCGTAATGGGTTTGAATTCCTCTTTCTGTCTTGTGAGTGAGTTATAAATCTTCAGCATGATCTCTATCTACTTACCGTTAATTACGAAAATGATGAACGAGTATAACAACTCTATTATCACTAGGTCATCCATTTGGTGTTTTGAATGCGCAAAAAGTTAGGCTAAAATCAGCCATTCATACAAAACAAGTAAAGGTAATAGCTATGATCACCCTACATACCAATTTTGGTGACGTAAAAATTCAACTGAATACCGAGAAAGCCCCTGAAACCAGCGCTAACTTTTTGCAATACTGTCGTGATGGTTTTTACGATAACACGCTTTTTCATCGTGTGATTGATGGCTTTATGATCCAAGGTGGTGGTATGACTTCTGGTCTACAAGAAAAAGCCACTCGTGCGCCAATCCGTAATGAAGCAAACAATGGGTTAAGCAATAAAACAGGCACACTGGCAATGGCACGTACCATGGATCCACATTCAGCC
The DNA here is from genome assembly GCF_009904835.1 of Vibrio sp. V33_P6A3T137. Classification (NCBI taxonomy): domain Bacteria; kingdom Pseudomonadati; phylum Pseudomonadota; class Gammaproteobacteria; order Vibrionales; family Vibrionaceae; genus Vibrio; species Vibrio sp. V33_P6A3T137. The sequence continues at coordinate 24,738 of NZ_WXWK01000150.1, forward strand.
AGCTCGCAATTCTTTATCAACGTCAATGACAACACTTTCCTTGATTTTAAATCTGAAAGTCGTGACGGCTGGGGATACTGCGTCTTTGGTGAAGTGATTGAAGGTATGGATATTGTTAATAAGATCAAAACCGTTAGTACCGGTTCTTATGGCATGCATCAAGACGTTCCACTGGATGAAGTAGTGATTACTCATACCACTATCGCAGAATAATCAATGGATGGAGCGTGGTGAGCGCTCCATTAACGGCCTTATGCACACACTGTTTATCTCAGATCTTCATCTGACCCCTTCGCGCCCCGATATTACGGATTGTTTCATTCAGTTTATGCGCAAGGACGCCATACAAGCCGATGCTCTCTACGTATTGGGGGATTTATTCGACTTTTGGATCGGGGATGATGATCCCACCCCTTTTAGTCAGCAAATTAAACAAGAATTTCAACAACTGACGTCTGCTGGTGTACCTTGTTACTTCATTCATGGTAATCGCGACTTTTTAGTGGGTAAACGTTTTGCTAAAGACACTGGCGTGACCCTACTTGAGCAAGAGGCACGGATCAACTTGTACGGCACATCTGCGGTGGTATTACATGGTGATACCCTATGCACCGAAGATGTTCGTTATTTAGCCTACCGTGAAAAAGTCCATCAACCTTGGCTACAATGGGTATTTAACCGATTACCTTATTGCCTAAAAAAACGTATTGTTCGCCGTGTACAAACCGATATTCGCAGCGATAAAGTTCATAAAGCCATGGAGATCATGGATGTCACCCCTAGCGAGGTGGTCAATGTAATGAACAAACATCAAGTGGCGCTGATGATCCATGGTCATACCCATCGACCAGCCATTCATCATATCGATAAAGAAGGGACAAAAATCCGGATCGTTCTTGGCGATTGGCATCATCAAGGATCGGTACTGCGCTATTCTCCACAAGGCTACGCTTTAGAAACGCTCCCTTTCATCACAAGGGTTGATTAGCTTTCAATAATAAAAGACTCTTTTCAAGAGCATCCATTGGGTTAGCCTAACAAACGTACTACTATTAATGGTGGTACGTTAAGACGATAGACAACGGGTAGACAATAAAGAAGGGCACGCTATTGAAGTATTCCTATATTGCTAGGCAACCGATTTTAGATCGAGATCGTAACACGGTCGGTTATGAACTACTGTTTCGTGATGGTCCTAACAATACCTTCCCACAAATCGATGCCGAACTTGCCACCAGCCGATTGTTATCGGACCACTTTTGGTCAGTACAATATCGTGCCGGAAAATTATGGGAATTTGTTAATTTTCCTTATCAAAGCTTAATTAACCTCGTACCAACCCTATTTCCTTCCAGTAACTTGGTTATCGAGGTACTGGAAGGCTGTACACCCACCGAGGAACTGCTTAATGCGATCATTGAGCTCAAAAAGCTCGGTTATACTATTGCCCTCGATGATTTTGTACCCAGTAAAGAGTGGGCAGCTTTTTTACCTCATATCCAGATTATAAAATTTGATATTCATACTGTTCCTATCGAAAAAGCACGCTTATTTATTAAAAAAAACCAAAAGCATAACATTCAATTTTTAGCCGAAAAAGTTGAAACTTATCAAGAGTTTGAACTGGCAAAACAAGCGGGGTTTTGTTACTTTCAAGGTTATTTCTTTAGTCAGCCAGCGTTAATTCAACGAAAAGCACTGGAACCCGCATTTTTAACCATCGTGCAACTATGCAAAGAAATTGCCAAGGAAGAGATTAACTATCAAGAGTTAGGAAGATTAATCAGTAAAGATTTGACGCTCTCGTATAAATTACTGACCTTTGTCAATTCTTCGGTCATGGTGAGCTCAAAAATACGCTCCTTTAAACAAGCCCTAGTTTATCTGGGTGAGACAAGATTACGTCGCTTTGTCTCTTTAGTCGCGATTGCCTCCACTCATAAAGATAAACCTGATGCACTGTATGGTTTATCCATTCAGCGAGCTCGTTATTGTGAATTATTGTCTCTCAATATTGCCAATGCCGACCAATCAGGTAATGCTTTCCTAACAGGAATGTTTTCACTGATTGATGGCTTACTCGATCAACCCTTGGCAGATATTATTGAAGAGATGCCGATTGAACAGCAAGTCAAAGACGCGATTGTTTCAGGGGCCGGTCAGTTAGGTAAGGTATTGCAACTGATTAAAGCGTATGAACAAGCCGAGTGGCAAACCGTGAACGACCTTGCTCACCAGCTCTCATTACCTGAACAGACCATCAGTGATTGTTATTATCAAGCCGTTCATTGGACTGCAGATTTGTTCAATAGCCATCAGTAGACAGCTATCTCCATTATCCTTAAACTTCGTTGATTATTTTTCTATGATGATTTTATTTTATGGATATCTGCTATTGTCAACGCCAAGTTGAATATGCCAAATGCTGCCAACCGATTCATTCTGATCCTACTAATGCACAGACTCCAGAGCAATTAATGCGAGCTCGCTATAGTGCCCATGTATTAGGTTTAGTCGATTTTGTCATCAATACTTATCACCCCTCTTGTGACGCCGAGCTTCAGCGAGATGCCATCGCAGATTCAATCAATAGCCAATGGACAGGATTAGAAGTCGTACGAACGTGGTTGGGGAATAATCCCAACGAAGGCTTTGTACACTTTAAAGCCTTCTTTATTGATCAGCAGCAAACGCTTTGCCTAGAAGAACAATCACGTTTTGTGAGGGAAAAGAAGCAGTGGTTCTACATTGACGGCACCTTTCCAAAGCACAATAAAGTCGGACGTAATGAGCCATGTCCCTGTGGGAGCGGTAAAAAATTCAAGCAATGCTGTGGGTAAATTGTTTTTCAGTCTTCCCAATTACTCTTGCAGACTGATCCATTGACGAAAGATGGCTTTCTGCTGCTGATTCGCTTGCAAATAGAGCTGTTGCAGTTGACTGACAAGAGAGTCTTCATCGGCAGTGGGAAGCGGCTGAGAGTGACTAGGTATCGATTTAGCGTGATTATCCACCGTCAGATAACTCATGCTAATTGACGCTTTGCCGGATTGTTTATTGTATTCTATCACGTTATCAATAAAATTTTGTCCGAGTACAAAGCCGCTGATGGCGATAATGTCACTGGTCTGTTCAACTGGCCGTTGGTTGGTAGTATCAATCAATTGCCAAGTAAAGTGATCAACCTCTCTTCGCGCTTGCTGGGCGTTGCGATAATCGGGTAACTGAAAAGTTAGCTTTTGATTTTCAGCATTAAACTTCAATATGACTAATTCACTGCTGACCGTCTCTACCGTATCGCGATTCACGAATGGCTGGGAGTAACGAAAAGCGATTTGATGCGTCCCATTAGGCAAAACTAGCGTTTTATTGCTGCTAAATAACCCACCTTCAAGCCGCGGCTTTTCTAAATTGACCACCGATAAGTTAATCGCCTCAGGCACCACCAATTGCACTTGCGCATGAGCTAGACTAACCATACTGCAAGCCAGTAAGCATCCCCGCCAGATTAGATTGATATAAGTCGTCATTACAATCGTTTCTCCCATAAAAAACATTAAAAAAGCCCAGCATTGCTGGGCTTATAGTAACAATAACGTTATAAATTACCAGTAAACACGAGCACCGATAGCAAGGCTGCTTACGTTTTTCTCGTTGTCAGTATCGTTGAAACCGTATTCAACATAAGTACGTGCCCATTTAGCAAACATATACTCAGCACCTAGGTATAGGTTAGTAATGTCGGCCGCATCGTTCTTGCCGTCGATAAATTGTGCGCCACCGTAAAGCGACGTTTTTGGAGCAACTTCGTACTTAGCACCTAGGTGGAAACCATTAGATTTCACTTTACCATCAGTCAGTTTGTTCTTATCTTCGTTATAAGCATAAGTAAAACCAACCATACCTTTACCTAATAAGTACTCAGCTGTCGCTTCAAAGTAAGTTGACTCAACATTTTTCACGCCAACTTTGTCAGTCATTGAAGCGCCACCAATATGCAGAGCCCATGAATCATAAGTGGTACCAGCGTAGATCTCGAACAACTCAGCATTGGCGTTATTCTCAGCCAGGTTGTATTGTGCTTTTACCCAGCTATTATCTAGTTCTAACTGATACTTGATTGCACTGCCTTGCCAGAAGTTTTTATCTAAGCCACCATCTTTGATGTATGGCGTTAAGCCATAATGGTATGAATATTCAGCACCGTATACATCATCATAAAGAGGGCTGTGCTTACCGTAGGTCATTACACCGTACTCTGAGCTCATGCCGATGTAGTGCTGACGCAATTCCCAGCTTTCACCAACACGATACTCAACTTTAGCAACAACGTCCAAACCTTCTTCAAGAGCTTTGTAAGTGAGGTTTACACCGACACGTGAAGAACCTTGATCAATTTTAGGATCGACACTGTTACCGTTTTCTTTTTCGTTTGTAAACTCAACGTGCTGACGAAGTTGACCGTAAAAATCAACAGTCACGTCGTCCGATTTGTAGATATCTGCTGCGTTTACTGACGTTGCTGCTGAGGCAACCAGTAGTGCGACTAGAGTTTTTTTCATAATAATCCACTGCCTTTTCTTAGTATGGGAATTCCGTTTCGGTTCCCTTAGTTTTAGAAGATGGTCGGCTAACTCTGCGGTTAGTTACC
>NZ_WXWK01000139.1:0-88985 GCF_009904835.1 Vibrio sp. V33_P6A3T137
CAAGTCTTAAATCGTGATATTGGCAGCATTAGATGATAGAATTCGTATCCGAAAAGAAAAAAAATTACAGAACTTGACGTAAATTTTTAACCACAATGGCTATTTGTAGACGTTGTGGGTTTGTTTGTGAAATTTCACCTCAGATAAGCAGTCATAAAATGACTAAATCTGTTGAAAGACTTTCAGCTTTAGAGTGAAACAGACTCGTGAAACCTAAGAGGCAAACGGAGACGCTTGCCATTACCGAGAACACTTTAAGGCTAAGCATTACCCTTTAAATTCATCTTAAATTTATTTACCGGAGAGCACTTTCCATGAAAAAGACCAAAATCGTATGTACGATTGGCCCTAAAACTGAATCTGTAGAAAAACTGACTGAGCTAGTCAATGCGGGCATGAACGTCATGCGTCTTAACTTCTCTCACGGTGACTTCGTTGAGCACGGTACACGTATCGCGAACTTCCGCAAGGTAATGGAAAACACCGGTAAGCAACTCGCGATTCTATTGGATACTAAAGGTCCTGAAATTCGCACCATCAAACTAGAAAATGGTGATGATGTTGATCTCGTTGCTGGTCAAGAGTTCACGTTTACTACTGATACCTCAGTTGTCGGTAACAAAGACATCGTTGCTGTAACTTACGCAGGTTTTGCTAAAGATCTTGCCGCAGGCAACACTATTTTAGTCGATGATGGCCTAATCGAAATGAAAGTGATTGCCACCACTGAGACTGAAGTGAAATGTAAAGTTCTTAACAACGGCGCACTGGGCGAAAATAAAGGCGTTAACCTACCTAACGTTTCAGTTAACCTGCCAGCGCTTTCTGAAAAAGATAAAGCAGACCTTAAATTTGGTTGTGAGCAAGGCGTTGATTTCGTTGCGGCTTCTTTTATTCGTAAAGCAGACGATGTACGTGAAATTCGCGAATTACTGACTGCCAACGGCGGCGCAGATATCCAAATTATCTCTAAAATTGAAAACCAAGAAGGTGTGGATAACTTCGACGAAATTCTTGAGCTTTCTGACGGTATCATGGTTGCTCGTGGCGACCTAGGTGTTGAGATCCCTGCTGAAGAAGTTATCTTTGCACAGAAGATGATGATCGAAAAATGTAACCGCGCACGTAAAGTGGTTATCACCGCAACGCAAATGCTTGATTCTATGATCAAGAACCCACGTCCAACGCGCGCAGAAGCTGGCGATGTAGCCAACGCGGTAATGGATGGTACAGATGCAGTGATGCTTTCTGGCGAAACAGCAAAAGGTAAATACCCTGTTGAAGCGGTCACTATCATGGCGCAAATCTGTGCTCGCACTGACCGCGTTCTACAAGCGGAGTTGGGTTCTCGTCTAGACAGCCCACGTCTACGCATTACTGAAGCCGTTTGTAAAGGTGCGGTAGATACTGCTGAGAAATTGGCGGCTCCACTTATCGTGGTCGCAACTGAAGCGGGTAAATCAGCTCGTTCAGTGCGTAAGTACTTCCCAACTGCGAACATCATTGCAGTAACAACCAACAAGAAAACGGCCGCTCAACTCGTTCTGACTAAAGGTGTAACACCTGTTGTTGTTGATGCGATTGAAAGCACCGATGATTTCTACCGTCTAGGTAAAGAGATTGCTTTAGAATCGGGTTTAGGTAAGAAAGGCGACATCGCCGTGATGGTTTCAGGCGCATTGGTTGCATCAGGTACAACCAATACCGCTTCTGTTCACGTTCTATAATCGTTGCTCGATACCGAGAAAGTGATCAACTAAACGCAAAACGGGGCTGAAAAGCCCCGTTTTTTTATCTCGCTAATACCGACACCAAGATTATCTTAACCGATGATCAGCTCTCTTGACTTAAAAAAGTCGACACCTGATTGCGCCCCGACTTTTTCGCTTCATACAGAGCGATATCGGCGTACTTATAGGAACGTGTTGCATCAAGGGTTAAGTCAGTAATGCCGGCACTGACGGTCACGGATAAATGCGGTTCGGCTTCCACCGCCCCTCTTAATCGCTCAATAATCTGCTGCGCTTGCTCAATGCGGGTTGAGGGCATAATAACGGCGAACTCTTCACCACCAATTCGTGCGATAAAGTCATAACTGCGAAGGTGTTGCGTCAGTAAACGCGCCACGTCGATGATCACTCGATCGCCCTGATCGTGACCTTGTTCATCATTAACACGCTTAAAGAAATCAATATCTAATAACACCAAACAGACGGGATAAGCATTGCCCTCAGCTTGAATACGTTCCACTTGATGGGTGAGCTCTAATTCAAACTTACGTCGATTCCATAGCTGCGTCAGGCTATCTTTCTCACTTAATTCACGCAACTTATTCTCTAATTGCTTACGTTCGGTAATATCAACAATCGACGTAATATAATAACTCACTCGCCCTGACTCTATAATGCCTTGAATACGCATCAGCGTAGTCAACATATCACCTTGCGCAGTGGCGAACTCGACTTCCCCTTGCCAATAATGCTCGCTGGTAATTCGCTCTAAGACACTTAATATAAATGGCATGCCGTTATGATAAAGCAAGGTTTTCAGTCCGTTACGGCCGATCGCCCACGCTTTTGGTAACCCCGTCATACGTTCAAACTCATTATTAACCATCATGATTTGATGGTGTTTATCGGCAATCATCACCGCTGTCATGCCATTTAGTGCTGCGCGGGCAAGCTTACTTTCTATATCGCGTCGATGGTAATGCAACACCATCGATAAGGTTGGCAAAGTGAAAAGCATCACCATGAGCAATACAAATAATCCTTCTTTGATTAGGTCATTTAAATCACGTTCGGCGCGCTGTGCTAACTCTTCCGGAGTTAAATGGACAATCAAATACATCGCTTGATCATCGGTTAATGAAATAGATGCAAAGGCAATTAAATGCCCCTGTTCAAGCTGATACCCCGTATTTGCGGTCTGCATACGTTGCCACGTCAGCGGAAAACGGTGTGCGAGATTATCTTCCAGTATAAAAGGCTTCATTAACGCATGTTGTGATAACTTATGGCTCAAGACAACCCCTTGATCAGTAACGATTTCGGGTTGTAAATCGCGTTGTAAGCTATAACTGACTCGCTCTGCTAAACGCCAAAGATTAATATCCATCATGATATAGCCGTAACGCAGCCCAAATACCTTAACGGGCGTGATAAGCTGCATCGATGGCATCGGATGGTGATCATTCCATCCCCAAATACCAATTTGCTCGTCACTGAGCTGCTCAGCAAGTGCAAGTCGTTCGCTACTGGCTTGATTGTCCAGTGCATGGCTGATCACTTTGCTCGACTCTGTAGCCGAGTACATCACCCCGACATTGGCTTGGCCTTCATTATCAAAAAAGACGATTGAGTTATACCATTTTTGGTAATGAGCAACGGACGCAAACGCTTCTTCGAGTAAGCGCTGATTGTTCGGCTCAGGTGAGAAGGCGTAATCGCAGGTCGTCTGACTATGACTGAGTAGATGAATAATAGAAAAAAGCTGATCTTGGATATTGGCGTACTCTCTCACACCGTAAGAGAGTTGATGGAGTGCTTGCTGAGCGGCGTGATTAATATGATTTTGTTTAATTTTTTGATGGCGCTGAGCGTAATAGAAAACGATGATTGAGGTGGTCAAAGCGCAGGCAATGAGAAGAAAAGTAATCGCTCTAGAAAATCTCATAGCCCTAATTATATACACTCAGTCGTCTCAGAATGCGCATTATAACAGCATTTTCTTATTGCTGAACAAAAAACTAGCGCATAGCACTCAAGTGCACCCACGCAACGGAGTGCGCTTGAGGTCAAATTTAGTGGGTCAATTTATAAATCACATCGACTCGATCACGGATAACAATCGTTGAATCTTGATAGCTCTGACTCACTTCTGCACTATCGGCCATGCTAACTGAACGCATCATCACCGGCTGAGGAGTGATTGAACTGTATTCAATACGCCATACAGGCCCCAACTTACTTTGAAACCCAGTAGCCAATGAATTGGCTTTTTGTTTGGCATCTTCAATCGCTGCCATTCTCGCTTGCTGTTGGTATTTCGCTTGTTCACTGACTTTTAGCTGAACGTTATCGACCTGATTAATGCCCAAAGCCAACGCTAAGTCTAAGTACTGATTCAAAGCACTGAGTTTTTCGACCTCAACGGTGACACTTCTCTGCGCTCGATAGCCAACTAACTCAGGCTGTCCAGACTTTGGATAATGATATTGAGGAGTGAGATACAAATTTGAGCTGGAGATATCTTCACTTTTCACACCGGACTGCTTAAGGCTATCGACAAAGTCCGCGACCACTTTATCCACCGTGGCTTTCGCTTGCTCAGCATTCATCGTAGTTTCAACCACCTTCACAGAAAACTGCGCTCTGTCTGGTTGAGCAATCACTTCACCATAACCAGAAGTCACGATATGAGGAAAGTTCATTTGCTGAGCTTGCGCACTCACCGCCGTAAGACTGCATAAGACTATAAGCCATTGACGTAGCGATTTCATATTACTCATCCTTTATGTTGGAAAATGTTGTGATAGATAAATCACGTTAACTCGTTATATCATCATAAACCAATATAGAGTGATTCACTTGGCATTGCTGATAAACTGACACCGTTTTAACTCATTGAACTCACTTAAACTTACTGTGGCAAATGTGTCCTCGCATAATTAACGATCCCTGTTGATAGCTGAGCTAAAATCCCCGTTTCTAATAGCCAATGATGCCAATAGATCACATTGGTTACGGTTTGCCCAGGCGTCACCTCAACCAAGTCACCTTTTGCCAACTCCTCTGCAATTTGTAAACGTGGAATTAAACAATAAGCCAACCCCGCTTTTGCAAGGGCAACGAAAGCCTCTGAACTGCCGACTTTATGATTGATCCGCATTTCACTCTGCACAGCAAAGTGCTGTTTTAAAAATTGTTTATGTTGGCTATCTTGCATATCAAATGATACCGATGGGGCATGGAGCAGAGTTTGCGCATTCACACCATTCGAAAAATAGCGCGTCATAAAGCTGGGGCTGGCGACACATAAGTAATCCATTTTGCCCAAGTATTCCGCTCGACAACCCGGTAACGGTTGATCATCTAAACTGATCGCTCCCACGACTTCGCCATTCTTCATTTTTTCTATCGAACGGGATTCATCAAGAATAGAGAATTGAAAGGCGACGTTTTCTTTACTCATGATCGGCTGTAGAGCTGGAATGACCCAACTGGCTAAACTGTCAGCATTGGTAGCAATTGATAAGGTAACCGGACGTGCCGAGGTATCATTTAATAACTCTGGCATGGTTTCTTGCTCCAGCAGGAGAACCCGACGATACAAGCCAAGCAATTTTTTGCCTATCAGAGTTGGCTTCGGTGGGGCGCTACGTACCAGTGCTGGCTGTGCGATGAATTTCTCCAGTTGTTTGATACGCTGCGAAACAGCAGACTGAGAAATACACAGTTTTTCAGCCGCACGCTCAAAGCCTCCATATTGTAAAACCGCATCCAGTGCTTCTATCCATTTGTAATCTAAGCCACGCATTCTTGTCCACCCTACAGAAAATAAGCCAAGCTTATTTTATATTAAAATTATTAATTATACTAATCAAATAACTCTGGGTATCTTGCGGCCATTATTTAGCATTCTATTAATGAGACAACTGTGAACTTCTGGATTTTGCTACAAGGCTTCGGACTCGGGGCAACGATGATTATTCCCATCGGAGCACAAAACGCTTACGTGTTAAACCAAGGCATTAAACGTCATCACCATCTAACCACGGCAACCATCTGTAGCGTATTAGATGTTATCTTTATCTCCTTGGGAATATTTGGCGGCGGCGCATTGCTGTCACAAAATGAAAGTTTATTGATTGCGGTTACTTTAGGTGGGATCGCTTTTTTAACTGGCTACGGCTTATTGGCATTAAAAACGGCTTTTAAACCGTCGCAACAACAAGAGTCTTCCTCTGAGATCACGGCAAGAGGTAAACGAACGGTGATTCTTGGGGCATTAGCGGTCACCGTACTGAACCCGCATTTATACTTAGATACGGTGGTGATTTTAGGATCGATTGGTGGTCAATTTGAAGGTCATGATCGGCTTTCATTTGCCTTAGGAACGATGATCGCTTCCTTCGTATGGTTTTATTCATTATCGATAGGCGCAGCCAAATTAGGGCCAACCTTATCCAAACCCGCCGTCAAAAAAGGCATCGATCTGGTGATCGCGGCAATGATGTTTACCATTGCTTTTCTATTGGCGAATAACCTTCAGCAGTATTGGAACTAAAATAACAACGGAGGCCAAAACCTCCGTTGTTATTTTCTATTGTTCATCTATTTACTCAGCTCAACCAATAACGTCCGTTAGCTGATTTTATTCAAATGAACATCCATTTGTGGGAACGGAATTTCAATACCATTTTCATCGAGCGCTTCTTTAATTTTATGCGTCAACTCCCAATAAACAGGCCAGTAATCTGCACTCTCCACCCAAGGGCGAACAATAAAATTAATCGATGAATCACCGAGTTGATGCACTTCAACTCTTACCTCTGGATCTTTTAATACCCGAGGATCGCGCTCAACCACATCACGCAGTACCTGCTTGGTTTTATTCAGATCCGATTTATAAGATACGCCTATCAGTAAATCGACGCGACGTGTGGCGTGGCGTGAATAATTGATAATTGCGCCATTCACTACCGCAGAGTTAGGTAATACCACCATTTTGTTATCGGGTGTTTTTAAAATCGTCTGGAAAATATGAATCGAATCAACCGATCCAGCGGTTCCAGCCACTTCGATATAGTCACCCGATTTAAACGGACGGAAAGCAACGATTAAAACGCCAGCGGCAAAGTTGGATAAAGAGCCTTGCAGCGCTAAACCTACCGCTAAACCCGCAGCACCAATAATTGCCACGACGGAAGCAGTTTGGACTCCGATACGACTCAATGCGGCAACCAATACAATGATGAATAGTGTGTAACGTACGATGCCTTGGATAAAATCAACAACCGCCTTATCCATCTCTTTTTTCATCAACACGTTTGCTAAGCTACCCGCGATCGTTTTGACAATGATGTTACCAATAAACAAAATCAAAATAGCGGAAATAATATTCACACCGTATTGAATAAATAAATCTGAGTTATTGGTTAACCAACTATTGACCTGATGTAAGCTTTCAACGCCAGGAACTTCTATTCCCACTGACTCATTCGCCATATTGTATATCCTCTACAATCAATGATATCGATATTGTTTTTTTGATGTATACAAAGGAGTGACAACTGCCCTATGTAATATCCCACGCAAAGTATACTTATTTAAATCTCAGCAAACATAAGATTATTCTTTAAACTAGCAGATCTATTTCCTAATCACTAGCCATAAAAAAACCCGCTCATTGAGCGGGTTCATCACTTAGTTCAGAGAAGTGAACTTATAGTACGTCGATCGCATTAAGGTCAGCGAAAGCTTTCTCTAAACGAGCAACCATTGAGGTTTGGCCTGCACGTAGCCATACGCGTGGATCGTAGTATTTTTTGTTTGGTGCAGCTTCACCAGTTGGGTTACCGATTTGACCTTGTAGGTAATCGTGGTTTTCCGCTTCATATTTACGGATACCATCCCATGTTGCCCACTGAGTATCAGTATCGATGTTCATTTTGATAACACCGTAGCTGATTGACTCTTTGATTTCCGCTTCAGAAGAACCAGAACCACCGTGGAAAACGAAGTTTAGAGAGTTAGCTGGAAGGCCAAATTTCTCAGAAACGTACGCTTGAGAATCACGTAGAATGGTTGGAGTCAATACCACGTTACCCGCTTGATAAACACCGTGTACGTTACCGAAAGAAGCAGCGATAGTGAAACGATGGCTGACTGCGCTTAGTTTTTCATAAGCGTAAGCCACGTCTTCTGGAGAAGTATACAGCTCAGATGAATCCATATGAGAGTTATCAACGCCGTCTTCTTCACCGCCAGTACAACCCAGTTCGATTTCGATGGTCATACCCATTTTCGCCATACGCTCTAGGTATTTCGCGCACGTTTCGACGTTTTCTTCTAAAGACTCTTCAGAAAGATCTAGCATGTGAGAAGAGAACAGAGGCTTACCTGTTTGAGCAAAGAACTCTTCGCCAGCATCAAGTAGACCATCGATCCAAGGCAGCAATTTCTTCGCAGCGTGGTCAGTGTGTAGAATCACTGGCACACCGTAAGTTTCAGCAACAGCGTGAACGTATTTTGCACCAGCTACTGCACCAAGGATTTGAGCACCTTGGCCTTCAAGTTTAACGCCTTTACCAGCAAAGAAAGCAGCGCCACCGTTAGAGAATTGCACCACGACTGGCGCTTTCACTTTGGCTGCAGCTTCTAGTACCGCGTTGATAGAGTCAGTATTGACAACGTTAACAGCAGGTAGAGCAAAGTTATGCTCTTTCGCTACTGCAAATACTTTCTGTACGTCATCACCAGAAATCACACCAGGTTTTACGAAATCGAAGATCTTAGACATGGATTTGATCCTATTTTTTCTGTCGTTTAAAAATAAAACAGTTAAGTTTACATTCTTGCAAACGTTTGCTCACAACTGGCGCTATTCTAGCAGAATAAATACCCTCGTGCAGCAAACAAGAAAGCGGGAGTTGCCCCCCGCTCTCATCGTCATTATGCTTTCGCGCGTGCTTCTAGCATTTCTACTGCTGGTAGAACTTTACCTTCAACAAATTCAAGGAAAGCACCGCCACCGGTTGAAATATAAGATACGTCAGCTTTGATACCAAACTTATCGATCGCTGCTAGCGTGTCACCGCCACCCGCTACTGAGAAACCTGCCGATTTGGCTATCGCTTCAGAGATACCTTTGGTACCTGCTTCGAAGTTTTTGAATTCAAATACGCCAACAGGACCGTTCCATAGAATGGTTTTTGCGTTAGCGATGATTTCAGCCAATGCTGCGGTTGAATCTGGGCCTAGGTCGAAAATCATATCGTCATCTTGCACTTCAGAAACGTGCTTGATTTCCGCTGCGGCGTTTTCATCAAACGCTTTCGCACAAGCAACATCAGTCGCAAGAGGAATAGAGCACTCTTTCATTAACTTTTTCGCTGTATCAAGCAAGTCGGCTTCATAAAGAGACTTACCGACATTGTGACCCGCAGCGGCAATAAAGGTATTCGCGATACCACCGCCAACAACCAGTTGGTCAGCAATTTTAGAAAGGGATTCGAGTACGGTGAGTTTTGTTGATACTTTTGAACCACCAACGATAGCCACTAATGGACGCTCTGGGTTATCCATCGCTTTACCCAATGCTTCAAGTTCTGCCGCCAATAGTGGACCAGCACAAGCGATCGGAGCAAACATACCAACGCCATGAGTCGACGCTTGAGCACGGTGAGCCGTACCAAACGCATCCATCACAAACACGTCACATAACGCTGCGTATTTTTTCGATAATTCTTCTTCGTTTTTCTTCTCGCCTTTGTTAAAGCGAACGTTTTCAAGAACGACCAATTCGCCAGCGTTCAATTCCAAACCATCAAGGTAATCTTTAGCCAGTTTAACTTCGCAATCTAACGCGTCTTTTAAGTAGTTAACGACGGGTAATAGAGAGAACTCTTCCGTGTATTCGCCTTCCGTTGGACGACCGAGGTGAGAAGTCACCATTACTTTAGCGCCAGCCGCTATGCAGTGCTGAATGGTTGGTAAAGACGCAAGAATACGTGCATCCGAAGTCACTTTGCCATCTTTCACTGGTACGTTTAGGTCAGCACGGATAAATACGCGTTTACCTGCTAGATCCAGGTCGGTCATCTTGATTACAGACATGGTTTGTCCTCTCAAATATTAATAAATAAAGTTTTTGGAAACCCGGCAACCTTGCCGAGCTTAGTTATTCTTCAAACTGGTTATTGATATGGAGACCGTCACGATGTATTTCAAGTTCAATACTCAGCCATCCCCATCATCCTGCTCCTACTCGGATGCTTGCATTGCGAGCGCCGTATCCAGCATGCGGTTCGCAAAGCCCCATTCGTTATCGCACCAAACCAACATTTTAACCAGTTGCCCGTTACTGACTCGGGTTTGTGAACCATCCACAATCGCACTGTGTGGATCATGGTTAAAATCGATGGATACCAATGGAGCTTCAGTATAGTCAACAATGCCATCTAATGTACACCGAGATGCGTGTATGATGGTTTGATTTACGTCATTAACTTTCACATTTGTATTTAATGTGACACTTAAATCCATCGCTGTGACGTTAACTGTTGGCACGCGCACTGAAATTGCCTCAAATTTGTTAGAAAATTTCGGAAAAATTCTTTCAATACCTTTATGCAATTTCGTATCAACGGGAATGATCGATTGGCTAGCAGAACGCGTGCGACGCAGATCGGTATGGTAAGCATCAATCACGGGCTGATCATTCATCGCTGAATGAATGGTGGTGATGGTACCAGAGTCAATACCAAAGGCTTCATCCAAGACTTTTATGATCGGCACAATGCAGTTGGTGGTACAAGAGCCATTGGAAACCACGCGGTGCTCAGCAGTCAACGTTTGATGGTTAACACCATAAATGATGGTGTTATCGAGATCATGACTCCCGGGATGGGAAAAGAGCACTTTCTTAGCACCCGCGGTAATATGGGCTAGGCCATCGGCTTTGGAACCATAGACTCCGGTACAATCGAGAACAATATCAACCCCAAGATCGCGCCAAGGCAGTAGTTTGATTTCGCTAAGATGAAGGATCCGAATCGAATCATAGACACCTGCCTCATGATGCACATAGATATGCTCTTGATCATTGGTGATTTTTTTACCAAAACGGCCATGACTCGTATCGTATTGCAGAAGGTGGGCCATCGCATCGGGTAATGCCAGTTCATTGACTGCCACTACTTTGATTTGCTGATTTTTTCCACTCTCATATATCGCTCGCAAGACATTACGCCCGATACGCCCAAACCCATTGATCGCAACTTTAAGCATCATTCCATCGTCTTAATTGTTTTCGAGAGGAGGATAGTAACTGATAGCCTTTAAGAGCAACACCCCCACTCATCCATCGTCGATAAAAAAAGGCTCACTAAATAAAGTGAGCCCGGTATAACGCTTTTAGAAACTGATATCCGCCCCTATCCAGTAGCTGCGTCCATCCAGCACTTTGCCATGTTTATCTTGTGAAATATCGGTATCGGTGAGGTTATAGATACCAAACAGTAAACGTGTCTCTTTGTTGACTTGATAATTACCACCAATATCTAAGGTTTGGTAAGCATCGTATTTATCTCCAACAGCCCCGCCTCGCACAATCGCATATTCACTGCCTTTGTATTTGGCATGTGTCCAAAACGTTAGCTGCTCACTGGCATCCCAATCTAAATTGATGGATGCTTGATGGCGTGGAGTTCGACTTAATGGATCGCCACGATTCGCCCCACTGCGCTGCTCTGAGTCCGTAAAGGTATAGTTGGCCGATAGAGCGAGTTGTTCCATGACTGGTATTTTAAAACTGGTTTCTATCCCTTGAATCCGTGCTTTATCGACATTTTCTCGTTGCTGAATAAAATCATGCTGACTGCCTGAAGGTGAAACACATCCTCCACCGTTGCTGGCATCATCACATAGAGTGGTAATCAACACTTTATCTTTAAAGTCGGTATTAAATACACTGAGTGATGCCTGAAACCCTGTTGGTAGCAGATAGAAGATCGCAATTTCTTGGTTCAATGTTTTTTCAGGTTTGAGATCAGGGTTGCCTAAAATCACCCCATTACGACGCCCACCACCCGTCACTTGTCCCCAATCGCTAGAGACTTCACGCAACCCTGGAGCACTGAAGCCATTAGTCACGCCACCTTTTACCGTCCAGTGATCACTTAATTGCCAAACAGCATAGGCACGGGGGGTAATTTCATTGCCATAATGCTGATCGCGATTAAAACGTGCTCCAAGGGTTAAGGCAAAGTCTTGTGTCATTTGCCACTCATCTTCAATGAAAAAGGCACCGCGCCAACGTTCTAATGAATTTACGCTAGGATTGTATTTGTTACCGGCATCATCCAACGATTCGTTAAAGTATTGTCCACCAACAGTCACGAAATGATCGTCAAACGCACGTTGTAAACTGGCGTCAACCACTTGGTTAGTGATCGTCATTTGACGGCTTTCATTGTCTGTTTTTTCGTGACTATAGCTCAATTGGCTGGTTGCAAACTCCCAACGTCCTTCATGAGAAAGGGCATAATACGAACGTTCATAATCCCCTTGTGATGGACGTTCGGCACTTTTTTTAGAACTGTCCCGCTGTTGACGACTTTGATTAATATCGATACGAATATCTTGCGTGTCAGTCGGGGTGAGATCAAAACGGACATTGGCACTGTTCATCTCTTGTTCAGGGTAATAACCGATTTTGTCATCTTCAGCACGTCGAGAAACGGAACCAGAAAGCTGAACCCCAAGTAAACCATCAATCAAAGGACCAGCGATAGTTGCACTGGCTTGCTGGCTATCACCGGCATAACCACGATCGCGCAGTTGGCTTTCTAGACGAAGTGAACCATTCCAAGTATCCGATACTTTTTTAGTGATAATATTAATCACCCCGCCCATTGCATCAGAACCATACAACGAAGACATTGGGCCGCGTACAACCTCGATTCGTTCTATCATATTGAGTGGTGGGATCCAGCCTTGCTCGATGCCTGGTCCATCGCTGTTAGGGCGCGTTTGACGGCTGCCTTGTCTTTTTCCATCGACTAAAATCAGCGTATATTTAGCATCTAAGCCGCGAATACTAATGTCTTGACTGGCGCCGCCACCAGAAATATAAATGCCCGGTACCGAGCGCAACGCATCGGTTAAATCTCTAAATGAGCCCTTGGCCATCTCTTCGGCACTGATCACCGTGATACTGGCTGGCGCATTTCTCACCACCTGCTCAAAACCTGACGCGGTCACGACCAGTGTTTCGTCAACTTGACGCTCTTGCTGAGCACTCACTGGTACCGACGCAAATAGACCAAACGCTACGGCCAAAGCGACGCGGGTTGGATTTAATCTAGACATTCACCACTCCATAAATGATAATGATTATTAATTTCGAAGTGGAATTATTCACAATTTGAATCATTGAGATAGACCGACAGATGGAATAGTCAGTCCCAGATATGGAACAACACGATTATTGAATAACGAGGTCACTGTTATCATGCATGATTTAAGTGCTATCAAAGCCTTCCATGCACTCTGTCAGCACAAAAGTCTGACCGCTGCCGCTAAAGCGCTTGAACAACCAAAATCGACACTAAGTCGACGGCTTGCTATGCTCGAAAGTGATTTAGGGCAAGCGCTGATCACTCGTCAAGGCAACCGACTCACATTAACTAAGGCCGGACAAGTGTTTGCCGTTTATAGCGAGCAATTAGTTGAATTGGCATCAAAAGGTATTGAAGCTCTTCAAGAGCTGAACAATCAAATCAGCGGTAACCTGACGTTAGTCGTTCATCCCAACTTAGTCCGAGGGTGGATAAGCCACGTTCTCGATGAGTTTATGCTGGCACACCCCGAAGTAACCATTCGAGTACACAGTCACTACGTAGCCGAAAATAGCCTGTTAGAACCTGATTTGATGATTTGGATCGGGGCTATCACCCCCTCTGGATGGCGGCGCGAGCTTCTCGGTAATTGGCATTATTCACCGTACGCTTCTCCAAATTATTTAGCCACTCACCCTAAGCCCGAACATCCTGAGCAGCTTATAAATCATACTTGGATAGATTTTATCGCCTGTCGCCAAGAAGGATTAACCCTAACTCATCAGACTCAAGGAGACTGGGTATTACCAGCTCTGAAAAGTCGTTTACAAAGTGATAGCTTAGCCATGCAAGCCGACGCGATAGCCAAAGGGCGAGGAATTGGCTTGCTACCCACTTGGTTTGCAGAAGGCTTTGAACGCGCTCATCCGAGGAGTCTTGCTGCTTGTTTACCAGAGTGGTTATCTCCACCCAGTGAGGTGGCTTGTTACTATCCAGCGGGGCGTCACCCTTTGCGTTTACGCTTGTTTATTGATGCTTTGCGTCATGCTTGCCCTAATGAATGGAAAACGGCTTAGCTCCATAGAAAAAGCCCAGCAAATAAGCTGGGCTCAGTTAGAACTCAATATCAACCATTAAGCCAGTAGTTCGTTTAAGCCAACAGTTCGTTAGCTGTTTTCACCACATTTTCAGTCGTAAAACCAAACATTTTGAACAGTTGATCCGCTGGTGCCGATTCACCGAACGTCGTCATGCCGATGATCTTGCCGCCAAAACCAACGTACTTGTACCAGAAATCCGCAATGCCTGCTTCAATCGCGATACGTTTGGTCACGTCTGCAGGTAATACCGCTTCACGATACGCTGCATCTTGCTTGTCGAAAGCATCGGTCGATGGCATTGAAACCACGCGGACTTGCTTACCTTCAGCGGTTAGCTGCTCTGCCGCTTTCACCGCTAGCTCAACTTCAGAGCCGGTCGCAATCAAGATAAGCTCTGGTTTGCCAGCGCAATCTTTAAGGATATAACCACCTTTGGCGATATCAGCCACTTGCGCTGCCGTGCGAGGCTGCTGAGCGAGGTTTTGACGTGAGAAGATCAGCGCTGATGGCGCCTCTTTACGTTCAATGGCCAGTTTCCAGGCGACTGCAGATTCCACTTGGTCACAGGGACGCCATGTGCTCATATTCGGAGTTAAACGCAGTGAAGCGATTTGCTCAACCGGTTGGTGAGTCGGGCCATCTTCACCCAAACCAATCGAGTCATGAGTATAAACCTGAATGTTTTGGATCTTCATCAGCGCCGCCATACGCATTGCGTTACGAGCGTATTCCATAAACATTAAGAAGGTCGCGCCATAAGGGACAAAGCCACCGTGCAACGCGATACCGTTCATAATAGCCGTCATACCAAATTCGCGTACGCCGTAATGGATGTAGTTGCCAGAGAAATCTTCAGCGGTGAGTGATTTTGAACCAGACCACATGGTCAAGTTTGATGGCGCTAGGTCAGCAGAGCCGCCCATAAATTCTGGTAATAATTTACCGAACGCTTCAAGGGCATTTTGCGAGGCTTTACGTGACGCAATATTAGCAGGGTTAGCTTGTAACTCAGCAATGATAGCATTGGCTTGCTCTTCCCACTGCGCTGGAAGGTCACCATTAACACGGCGTTTGAACTCAGCCGCTTCTGCTGGGTACTCGGCAGCGTAAGCGGCAAATTTTTCATCCCAAGCCGCTTCTTTAGCTTGGCCCGCTTCTTTGGCGTCCCACTGAGCGTAAATATCAGCCGGAATTTCAAATGGAGCGTATTGCCAACCCAAGAATTCACGCGCCGCTTTAATTTCATCGTGGCCTAATGGCGCGCCATGGCAGTCATGAGAACCCGCTTTATTGGGTGAGCCAAAACCGATGATGGTTTTGGTACAGATCAATGTTGGACGAGGATCAGCTTTGGCGGCTTCAATCGCTGCGTTAATCGCCTCTGCATCGTGACCATCAACCGCTGGGATCACATGCCAGCCATAGGCTTCAAAACGCTTAGGCGTGTCATCAGAGAACCAGCCTTCAACGTGGCCGTCAATCGAGATGCCGTTGTCATCCCAAAACGCGATAAGCTTACCAAGGCCAAGCGTGCCAGCCAGTGAGCAGGCTTCGTGAGAAATGCCTTCCATCAAGCAGCCATCACCCATAAAGACATAAGTAAAGTGATCAACGATGTCGTGACCTGGCTTGTTGAACTGAGCCGCGAGCGCTTTTTCAGCCATCGCCATGCCCACTGCATTGGTAATCCCCTGACCTAGAGGACCAGTCGTGGTTTCAATACCTGGCGCGTAACCGTATTCTGGATGACCTGGGGTTTTGGAATGCAACTGACGAAAGTTTTTCAGATCATCAATCGATAACTCATAACCACTTAGGTGCAGCAGTGAGTAAATCAGCATTGAGCCATGGCCGTTAGACAACACAAAACGGTCGCGGTCAGCCCATTGTGGATTGTGCGGATTATGGTTGAGGTGTGAGCGCCACAGCACTTCAGCGATATCCGCCATGCCCATTGGGGCTCCCGGATGCCCAGAGTTAGCTTGTTGAACACCATCCATGCTTAACGCACGAATCGCGTTAGCCAGTTGTTTACGCGAAGACATATCAGCTCCTAAAAAGCGATGAAATAAAAAGCGATCTCCCAAACCAATCAAAGTTGCAAATCAACGATGGGTGCTCTCGCTCCTAACAGCAACACTATTGCTCTGAATAGAAGGCAAACCAAATCACTGAACCGCCGCCGCTTAAAGTGGGAAGGGTATAGAAAAAGTGCTCAATATTGTCGCAAAGCCCCTTACGCTCTGCAAACCTTTTACTGCCTCTTAGGCTGATTTTTGCAATCGGTTACATGAAATTTCATCGTAATTATAAAAACATCACAAAACCAAGCAAACGTTTGGCCATAAGATAAACTAAAAAAGAGCTTGTAATTTGAGCATTGAAAACTAGAATAGACGTCTAGATGTAGAAACGCCTACATATTGAACAATTTTACCGACGCGTTTATCGAATAACGGGTCGCTACTAATATGAAAATTGGAGCTATCATGGCTAAACATTTGTTTACTTCTGAATCTGTATCAGAAGGTCATCCTGATAAAATTGCCGACCAAATCTCTGACGCGGTTCTTGATGCCATTTTAGAACAAGATCCAAAAGCTCGTGTCGCGTGTGAAACCTATGTCAAAACCGGAATGGTCATGGTTGGCGGTGAAGTAACGACGTCAGCGTGGGTGGATATTGAAGAGCTGACTCGCCAGACCGTACGTGAAATTGGTTATGTTAACTCTGAGATGGGCTTTGATGCCAACTCGTGTGCGGTACTCAATACCATTGGTAAACAGTCACCAGATATCAACCAAGGCGTTGATAAAGCCGATCCTAAAGATCAAGGCGCAGGTGACCAAGGCATCATGTTTGGTTACGCTTGTAACGAAACCGAAGTGCTGATGCCTGCACCGATTACCTATGCACACCGTTTAATGCAGCGTCAAGCTGAAGTGCGTAAAAATGGTAGCCTAGCTTGGTTGCGCCCTGATGCAAAATCTCAGGTCACTTTCCAATATGACCAAGGTAAGATCGTCGGTATTGATGCTGTGGTACTGTCTACTCAGCATTGTGATTCCGTTTCCACCGCTGATCTACGTGAAGGCGTGATGGAAGAGATCATCAAGCCTGTTCTACCTGCAGAATGGCTAACCAAAGACACCAAATACTTCATTAACCCAACTGGTCGTTTCGTGATTGGTGGTCCAATGGGTGACTGTGGCTTAACGGGTCGTAAAATTATCGTCGATACCTACGGCGGCGCAGCACGTCATGGTGGTGGTGCTTTCTCTGGTAAAGATCCATCAAAAGTTGACCGTTCAGCCGCTTACGCTGCTCGCTATGTTGCCAAAAACATTGTGGCTGCCGGTCTTGCGGATCGCTGTGAGATTCAACTTTCTTACGCCATTGGTGTCGCTGATCCAACGTCGATCATGGTAGAAACCTTCGGTAGCGAGAAAGTACCACACGATATTATCATTGAAGCGGTTCGTCAGTTCTTCGACTTACGTCCTTACGGTTTGCAAGAAATGCTCAGCTTACTACAGCCGATCTACAAGAAAACCGCCGCTTATGGTCACTTTGGTCGCGAAGAATTCCCTTGGGAAGCGACAGATAAAGCTGCCCTATTGCGTGACTTTGCCGGTTTAAAATAATTATCCATAGCCGAAATGGCTTACTCTCCAACGAGTGGTAAGCCATGATTGGATAAACCTCAGATCCGTCTGAGGTTTTTTATTGGAGGTCCTTTGATCAATTTTGAATTGCATTATCGTGCCCAGCAGCAAATACAACGCTGTATTGAACGGGCCTCAGAATACTTTAATACCCCTTTCTCCCGACCAAACCTCAGCCTAAAACTACGCGGTAAAACCGCAGGTAAAGCCTATTTGCAACGCTGGGAAATTCGCTTAAATCCGATTTTATTGACTGAAAATCCGCAAGCTTTTATCGATGAAGTGATCCCCCATGAAATTGCTCACCTGATCACTTATCAACGTTATGGACGAGTACGTCCTCACGGTCGTGAATGGCAATCCGTTATGTCACAGGTGTTTAATCTGCCCCCCAGAACCACTCACAGCTTCGATGTTGGCTCTGTCCAGGGTAAAACCTTTGCTTATCGCTGCGCGTGTCAAGTTCACTCATTATCAATTCGTCGTCATAACAAGGTGTTACGTCAACAAAGCAGCTATCATTGCCGCCACTGTCAAACACCTCTGGTCTTTACTGGATAAACCGACTCCTCATTCATCTATCAATAGGCAAGTCATTTTTTGAGTGGTAGACTGCGAAAAATCATACTTATCTCAGTCTTTTGCCATGTTTTATTTACGTTTGCTGTCGATTTTAGGTTTATTTGTTTTTACTACCAGTAGCCTCGCTGCTGCCCCAACTTCTTTTGCTCAAGCCAAACGTATCGCCGTTAAACTTTATCAAGATCATCCGGTTAGCTTCTACTGTGGCTGTGAGATTAGCTGGCAAGGTCAACGAGGTATTCCTGATCTTGAAGGCTGTGGCTATGAAGTTCGCAAACAAGCCACCCGCGCCAATCGAATTGAATGGGAGCACGTGGTGCCTGCTTGGCAGTTTGGTCATCAGTTACAATGTTGGCAAGAAGGCGGGCGCAAACACTGTGCACGCCACGATGAGCAATTTCGTCAAATGGAGGCCGATTTACACAACCTCACTCCCGCGATTGGTGAAGTGAATGGCGATCGCTCTAACTTCAATTTTAGTCAATGGAATGGGATTGATGGCGCGACGTATGGTCGCTGTGAAATGCAAATTAACTTTGCTCAGCGTAAGGCTATGCCGCCGACAAGAGCTCGTGGCGCTATCGCCCGTACCTATTTGTATATGAGTCAGCACTATGGGTTTAAGCTATCTAAGCAACAAGCACAATTAATGCAGGTTTGGGATAATCAATACCCGGCTGATGAATGGGAGTGTGAACGTAACCGACGTATTACCACCATTCAAGGTCACTCTAATCCATTTGTTGATACACAGTGTTCTCGTCGCCACCGTGAATAGAGCCAAGATCGTCATCAACAACAATGACTAAAACTTCAAGCTGAACGCTTAAACGAATAGGGGCAGTGTCATCGCATCTTAAACGGTGACCGTCCCTCAAACGCCGCAGAAAAAGATATTTCCCTTCAACGCGGTGATCAGGTGAGCTATCATCACTAGATTGTGGTTATCAAGACATCGGTCGGGTAACACGGATACTCCATGACTTGAACCCGTCACTTAACGTACCAATATTATCCATACTGTGCGATCTTCAAGTCACCAAAGTATCGCTTTGTCATCAATTATTAGGAACTTGGCATGCGTATTCCTCGAATTTATCATCCCTCCCCTATCCACCAATTGGGCACGCTTGCCCTCAGTGACGACGCCGCCAATCATATCGGTAAAGTTCTGCGTATGCAGCCCGGTCAATCGGTGACGTTGTTTGATGGGAGTGATGCTGAATTTCCTGCGGTGATCAGTGAGATCAGCAAAAAACAGCTGACCGTTGACATTCAGCAACGCATTGAAAAAAGCATTGAATCACCGCTCAATTTACATCTTGGGCAAGTGATTTCTCGTGGTGATAAAATGGAATTCACCATCCAAAAATCGGTCGAGCTTGGCGTGAATACTATTACGCCTTTATTATCAGAGCGTTGTGGGGTAAAACTGGATCCGAAACGCTTTGAAAAAAAACTTCAGCAATGGCAAAAAATAGCGATTGCTGCCTGCGAACAATGTGGCCGAAATCGGATCCCTGTCATCCGCCCAGTGATGGAATTAGAAGCTTGGTGCGCTGAGCCTAGTCAGGCACTTAAACTCAATTTACACCCTCGCGCGTCCTATTCGATCAATACCTTACCTGAGCCGGTAAGCAACGTCCGTTTATTGATAGGTCCAGAAGGTGGCCTATCTGAGCAAGAAATTGCCATGACCGAACAATACCACTTTGCAGAAACATTGCTCGGTCCTCGCGTATTGCGCACCGAAACCGCAGCACTGACTGCCATTACAGCGCTACAAGTTCGTTTCGGCGATCTTGGCTAACTCGGAGAAATTCAATGATTAAACTTGGCATCGTGATGGATCCCATTTCATCAATTAATATTAAAAAAGATTCCAGCTTTGCCATGATGCTTGAAGCACAGCGTCGTGGTTATCAAATTCATTACATGGAAATGGCTGATCTGCACTTAGAACAAGGTGTGGCTATGGCGGATACTAAAGTGGTCAGCGTCAAAGAAGATCCCGCGGCTTGGTATCAATTTCAGTCTGAGCAAACCATTCGTCTCGCGGATCTTGATGCCGTATTGATGCGCAAAGATCCCCCTTTTGATACCGAGTATATTTATGCAACGTATATTCTGGAAAGAGCGGAAGAAGAAGGCACACTGATCGTCAATAAACCGCAAAGCCTGCGTGATTGTAATGAAAAATTATTTACCGCTTGGTTTCCAGAATTAACGCCTACCACACTGGTGACTCGTAAAGCGGAAAAAATTAAAGCCTTTCGTGAGCAACACGGCGATGTGATCTTAAAACCGCTCGATGGTATGGGTGGCTCATCGATTTTTCGCATTAAACAAGGCGATCCTAACGTATCGGTGATCATCGAAACGCTGACCAACCACGGACAAACCTACTGCATGGCACAAACCTTTGTCCCCGATATCAGTAACGGTGACAAACGAATTTTAGTCGTCGATGGTGAGCCAATGCCATACTGCTTAGCACGTATTCCTGCTCAAGGTGAGACCCGTGGTAACTTAGCGGCTGGAGGAAGGGGAGAAGCTCGACCACTGAGTGAAACCGATAAAGCGATTGCGTTAGCTGTGGCTCCAACATTAAAAGAAAAAGGCTTGATCTTTGTCGGTCTTGATGTGATTGGTGATAAACTCACCGAAATCAATGTCACTAGCCCAACCTGTATTCGTGAAATCGAAGCCGCTTTTGATATCTCGATTACCGGCAAGCTGATGGATGCGATTGAACGTCGTATTAAGGCCTTATCTATGTAGGAGCTTAACGCTCCTCAATACCAAAGGATTGAAGATTAGATGAATCTGACTAATCATTTTCTCGTTGCCATGCCCAGTATGCAAGATCCTTACTTCAAACGCAGCGTGATCTATGTCTGCGAACATAATGAAGAGGGTGCAATGGGGCTAATGATCAATGCTCCGATCGATATTACGGTCAGTGGGATGCTAAAACAAGTCGAGATCGAGCCCGCTTACCCACACTCTCGAGAGCAAAGCCTAAAGAAACCGGTCTTTAACGGTGGGCCGATTTCCGAAGATCGTGGATTTGTTCTGCATCGAATGAAAGATCATTATGAGTCGACCATGAAGATGACCGACGATATTGCGGTAACCACTTCGAAAGATATCCTCTGTGTACTCGGTACTGAGGCGGAACCGAATGGTTATATTGTCGCATTAGGTTATTCTGGTTGGTCTCCAGGCCAATTAGAACAAGAGTTAACCGAAAACTCTTGGCTAACCATTGAAGCGGATGCCGATTTAATCTTTGATACGCCAGTCCATGAAAAATGGCAAAAAGCGATTCAAAAATTAGGCATTAATCCCGCCCAACTGGCTCCTCAATCAGGCCATGCCTAACTTAACCTTTAAGGCGCATTAACCATCGAGTTAATGCGCCACAGCAATGAGACGTCTATTATGTCGCGTACCATTATGGCCTTTGATTTCGGCACTAAAAGTATCGGTAGTGCTATCGGTCAAGAAATTACCGGAACGGCCTCGCCATTAAAAGCCTTTAAAGCCAATGATGGCATCCCCAGTTGGGATGAGATAGAAAAACAGATCAAAGAGTGGCAACCCAATCTATTAGTGGTTGGCTTACCCACTGACTTACATGGCAAAGATTTAGATACCATCACCCCACGGGCGAAAAAATTTGCTAACCGCTTACACGGACGCTTCGGCTTACCCGTTGAGCTGCACGATGAACGCCTATCGACCGCAGAGGCACGCTCCGAGCTGTTTGCCCACGGCGGCTACAAGGCACTCAGTAAAGGCAATATAGACTGCCAATCAGCGGTCGTGATCTTAGAAAGCTGGTTTGAAAGACAATGGGCAAACTAGTCTCACTCCATATCAATCTTAATATTATCCAACGCACCAGAAGAGTAGCCCTCTCCCCGCTGGGTTTTGAGCATAAGGCGTAAATCATTGGCTGAGTCGGCGCTGTGCAGCGCATCTTGCTCAGTGATTTTATCGTCAATCACCAATTGATACAGCGCTTGATCGAAGGTTTGCATTCCCACTTCTTTCGATTTAGCCATGGTTGCTTTTAATTCGTGCAAATCGCCACGGCGGATCAAATCCGCCATTCTTGGACTATTGAGCAAAATCTCAAACACGCCATGACGCCCTTTACCTTGTTTATCACGCAGCAGTTGCTGACCAATCACTCCTTTTAAGTTCATCGATAAATCAAACAGAAACTGTTCTTTTTTCTCTTTCGGCATCAAATGTAAAATACGCTCTAAGGCTTGGTTGGCATTGTTGGCGTGTAAGGTTGCCATACATAAATGCCCAGTTTCGGCAAAGGTCATCGCGTATTCCATGGTTTCACGACTGCGTATTTCACCAATCAAAATCATGTCCGGCGCTTGGCGAAGTGAATTTTTCAATGCCACTTCATAGCTCTCAGTATCTAAGCCGACTTCACGCTGAGTCACAATACAGCCTTGATGAGGATGAACAAATTCAATCGGATCCTCGACAGTAAGAATGTGCCCGCGGGTTTTCAAATTACGATAACCGGTCATCGCCGCCATGGTGGTTGATTTTCCCGAGCCTGTCGCACCGACCACTAACACTAAACCCCGCTTGGTTAGCGCGAGATCTTTAAGCACCTCCGGCAACTGCAAGTCATCAAAACTAGGAATTTGCGTTTCGATCCGGCGAATAACGGCACCCGGTAGCTCACGCTGAAAAAAGGCACTGACTCGGAAACGGCCAAAATCACGCACAATCGCAAAATTGGCCTCACGCGTTTGGTTAAACTCCGTTTGTCGGTCGCTATCCATCATCCGCAATAACAACTCTTTGACCTGAGATTCACTTAACGCTTCCCCCTGAGGTTGGAGATCGCCATTGACGCGATACAAAATTGGAGCCGCGACAGTGATGTAGAGATCGGACGCCCCTTGGGTGAGCATCTCTTGTAATATTTGATCCAATTGCATGATGCGTTCCTTAGAATGATGAGCTGTCTAAACCAAGTTTTTGTTGGACCTCTGGTAAATCCACAACCCCTTGAGCGACCAACTGCTTAGCATGCTGCTCCATAGTTTGCATCCCATGCGCAGCGCCCGTTTGGATGATCGAATACATCTGTGCGACTTTATCTTCTCGGATCAAGTTACGAATCGCAGGAGTCGCTAACATAATTTCGTGACACGCCACGCGCCCCCCTCCGACTCGCTTAAACAGTTTTTGCGCAATCACCGCACGCAGCGATTCCGATAACATCGAACGCACCATGTCTTTATCGCTGCCCGGGAATACATCGATAATCCGATCAATGGTTTTTGCGGCAGAACTAGTGTGTAGCGTACCAAACACTAAATGTCCCGTTTCAGCGGCGGTTAACGCTAAACTGATTGTCTCTTGATCACGCAGCTCACCGACTAAGATCACATCAGGGTCTTCTCGCAGCGCCGAACGTAACGCATTTTTAAAACTATGTGTATCACGATGAACTTCACGCTGGTTAATCAAACACTTATTATTGCTATGCACAAATTCTATCGGATCTTCAATGGTCAAAATGTGTTTATTATGATGAGTATTGATATAATCAACCATTGCCGCTAACGTTGTCGATTTACCGGATCCAGTGGGGCCAGTAACAAGGACTAACCCTTTCTCATAATTGGATATTTTTCGAAAGATCTCCGGAGCATTCAACTGATCCAACGTTGGGATCACTGTAGGAATCGTTCGAAATACGGCGGAGCTGCCGCGCGACTGATGAAAGGCATTAACCCGAAAACGTCCCACATTCGGTAGCTCAAATGAAAAATCGACTTCGAGGCGCTCTTCATATTCACTGCGCTGGGCATCATTCATGATGGCAAAGATTAATCGATGCACGTCAGCATGACTAAAAGCAGGCACTCCCAGCTTACGGACTTCACCATCAATCCGGACCATGGGCGGAACACCTGCAGAAAGATGTAGATCTGACGCATTATGCTTTACACTAAAATCCAGTAACTCTGAGATATCCATTTATTTTTCCTTAATAAAGTCGAGCCATGAGTAGTATTCAACAAAACATTGAACAGATCACCTCACAGATTAAGAGCGCACAACAAAAGTGTGGTCGCTCTCCAAGCTCTGTGCAACTTTTAGCGGTCAGTAAAACCAAACCTGTCGAGGCAATTCTCGAAGCAGCCCTTGCTGGGCAACTTGCTTTTGGAGAAAACTATGTTCAAGAAGGGGTGAATAAAATTCGCTATTTTGCTGAGCATCATCCACAACTCGATTTAGAATGGCATTTTATTGGCCCATTGCAATCCAATAAAACTCGTCTTATTGCCGAACATTTTGACTGGATGCACACCGTGGATAGAGCAAAAATCGCTCAGCGACTGAGTGAGCAACGTCCGGCTCACAAAGCACCGTTACAGGTCTTAATTCAGGTAAACACCAGTGGTGAAACCTCAAAATCCGGTATTAGTGAGCAAGCGTTGTTTCCCTTAGTAGAGTTGATTTCTGAACTACCGAACCTCACATTAAGAGGGTTGATGTCCATCCCAGAGAACGTCGCTGATTATGCTGAGCAATTGGTTGCTTTTCAGCGCTTAGCTGACCTGCAAGCACGCTTAAGGGAACGCTATCCAGCACTGGATACTCTATCAATGGGGATGAGTGGTGATATGCAAGCGGCCATCGAAGCCGGAAGTACGATGGTACGCATTGGAACGGCGATTTTTGGCCAGCGCGATTATCCAACCTCAACGAAACCATGATCCTTGCTCAAAGCAGGTTTACTTTTCGTCGAACAATGACCCGCTACCACCAGAGTAGCCAACTGTAGGATAGAACATCATTATGGAACAAAGAACGATTGCTTTTATTGGCGCAGGAAATATGGCTCATGCGATCATCGCTGGCCTGATTGCCAGTGGTTATCCAGCGCAGCGGATCATTGCCAGCGCGCCGTCCCAAGCCAACTTAGCCTCGTTACATACTCAGTATGCGATTAAAACCACCAGCGATAATCTCGCCGCCGCTCAGCAAGCGGATGTCGTGGTGCTGGCGGTAAAACCTCAATTAATGGCTGAAGTATGTCAACCGATGCAAGCTATTGATTGGTCAAATAAATTAGTTATTTCTATCGCCGCGGGGATTTCGGTAGCGCGCTTGCAACAATTGCTCAATACTCAACCTGCGTTAGTACGGGTGATGCCAAACACCCCCTCATTGGTTAATCAAGGCATGGCAGGGTTATTTGCCGCACCAGAGGCAAGTGAAAGTGACAAAAACTTCACTGAGCAGTTGATGAGTTCGGTGGGAAAAACTTGCTGGGTGAGTGAAGAATCAGCAATCAATAGTGTCATCGCCGCCGCAGGTAGCGCACCGGCCTACTTTTTCTTGTTTATGGAAGCCATGCAAGCCGAGGCAATCGCTCAGGGATTTGATAAGCAAACCGCACGCTTATTGGTGGAGCAGTCGGCGTTAGGCGCAGCGCAGATGGTTGCAGCAAACCCGCAGCTAGAGCTAGCTATCTTACGTGAACAAGTGACGTCCAAAGGAGGCACGACAGCACAAGCTATCGCAACCTTTGAGCAGCATCAGCTATCGGATATCGTTGCTAAGGCCATGCGTGCCGCAGTCCATCGTGCGCAAGAGATGGAAAAACTATTTTAAATAGACCGCCATTTCAGTACTCTATTCATTAATTTATCATAAGGGCTTTCTCATGAATGCTATGAGCTTTTTAATCTCCACCTTGTTTGATATCTATATCATGGTGGTTATTCTGCGTGTTTGGCTACAAGCCGCTCGCGCCGATTTTTATAATCCGTTTTCACAATTTATTGTCAAAACCACTCAACCCGTGGTTGCGCCATTACGTCGAATGATCCCCTCGGTGGGTAATCTGGACCTTGCCACCATCCTCTTTGCTTATGTGTTATCGGTGCTCAAATTCGTCGTCCTGATCCTGATGGTCTCTAAGGGTGCGATGGTCTTCAGTCTCGATTTCTTATGGTTTGGCTTATTGTCTTTAGTCAAAGCAGCCGGTGGATTACTGTTTTGGATCTTACTGATCCGGGCGATTTTGAGCTGGGTCAGCCAAGGACGTAGCCCAATAGAGTTTGTTTTCCATCAATTAACCGAACCTATGCTAAGCCCTATTCGCCGGATCATCCCAGCGATGGGTGGTTTCGATTTAAGCATTTTAGTGCTGTTTATTATTCTACAATTCGCTAACTTTTTAATGGGTGATTTCATTGGCCCCATTTGGTATCAGTTGTAATGTCAATCGCTTGGCTTGATGGGCAAGATCTTTGCCTGCGGATTTATGTCCAACCTAAAGCCAGCCGCGATAGCTTAGTGGGGCAGCACGGTGATGAGCTCAAAATAGCCATCACTGCGCCACCTGTTGATGGAAAAGCGAATGCCCATTTAAGCCGCTATTTTGCCAAACTGTGTAAAGTATCGAAAAGCGCGGTTGAAATAGAAAAAGGCCAGCTAGGGCGGCATAAACAAGTACGCATCCTCTCACCTACGGTGATCCCTGCCGAAATTCAAGCTCTGTTCCCCACTTAATGTGGGGAATTTTTTTCTCCGAACTGTTGTACAATAACCGTTAGCGATGACGACAAGTCTCATCGAGCTCCCCATTCAGACGTGAGAGATTTATGAATAAGATTGTTTTAGCCACTGGTAACCGAGGAAAAGTCGCGGAAATGGCCGATTTATTAGCCGATTTCGGTTTTGAGGTTATCGCACAAAGTGAATTAAATGTGCCAGATGCTGATGAAACAGGCTTAACCTTTATTGAAAATGCCATCATCAAAGCACGTCATGCCGCTGCCCTTACTGGTCTACCAGCGATTGCCGATGATTCTGGACTCGAGGTTGACTATCTTGATGGCGCACCGGGCATTTATTCTGCGCGCTATGCCGGAGCCAATGCTTCAGATAACGATAACCTGCAAAAGTTATTAACCAGTTTAGAAGGTGTGCCGAGTGAACAGAGAACCGCTCGCTTTCACTGTGTTTTAGTCTATCTGCGCCATGCTAACGACCCAACACCTCTGGTTTGTCATGGTCAGTGGCAAGGTGAAATCTTAACTGAGCCTCGCGGTGAGCATGGCTTTGGTTACGATCCCATTTTCTGGGTTCCCGAAGAAAACTGCGCTTCTGCCCAGTTACCTGCCGCCCGTAAAAAGCAGCTCTCTCATCGCGCTAAGGCTCTACAATTACTGTTCCAAGCCTTAAAAGAGCAACGCGCCTCATGCTAACGCCGCCCAAGTTGAGCTTGTACGCCCATATCCCGTGGTGCGTACAAAAATGCCCTTATTGCGATTTTAACTCTCACGCCTTAAAAGAAGAGATCCCTGAAACGCAATATATCGCGGCACTACTGGAAGATCTGGATCGTGATATTGAGCGCTATCAGCTTGCTAACGATCCAAGGCGATTGCATTCGATCTTTATCGGCGGGGGGACGCCGAGCTTAATTTCACCACAAGGCATCCAAGATTTGATTGACGGCATTGCCGCGCGCATTCCGTTTCAACCTGAGATTGAGATCACCATGGAAGCCAACCCTGGTACGATTGAAGCTGAGCGTTTCGTGGCTTATCGCCTCGCAGGCGTCACTCGAATCTCGATTGGCGTACAAAGCTTTGCCGCCGAGAAGTTAGCCCACTTAGGTCGTATTCATGGCCAACAAGAGGCAGTACGTGCGGCAAAACTGGCGCATGCCATTGGTTTAAAAAGCTTTAATTTGGATTTAATGCACGGCCTGCCCGATCAAAGCCTAGCGCAAGCCTTGGATGATTTAGACCAAGCGATAGCGTTAAATCCTCCTCACCTGTCTTGGTATCAATTAACCATTGAACCCAATACGCTGTTTTATTCTAAGCCCCCCACTCTGCCCGATGATGATGCGCTGTGGGATATTTTTGAACTTGGCCATCAAAAACTCACTGAGGCAGGTTATGTACAGTATGAAATCTCTGGCTACAGCAAGCCTGGTTATCAATGCCAACATAACCTCAATTACTGGCGATTTGGTGACTATCTGGGCATTGGCTGTGGAGCGCACGGCAAATTGAGCTTTGCTGATGGCCGAATTATTCGCACCACTAAGGTGAAACATCCACGTGGTTACTTAGCGGCTTATCAAAATATGGTGAAGCCTTATTTGAGTGATGAACAACTCGTTGCCGAAAGCGATCGTCCTTTTGAATT
This sequence comes from Vibrio sp. V33_P6A3T137, assembly GCF_009904835.1. Classification (NCBI taxonomy): domain Bacteria; kingdom Pseudomonadati; phylum Pseudomonadota; class Gammaproteobacteria; order Vibrionales; family Vibrionaceae; genus Vibrio; species Vibrio sp. V33_P6A3T137. Next base: position 28,638 of record NZ_WXWK01000139.1, read on the forward strand.
TTTCATGAACCGATTTCGTCTGCTCGAAGCGTGTCCAAAACAAGATTTCATCACCACCACAGGGCTAGCGTTAAGTGTGATTGAACCAACCATCCAATGGGCGTGTGAGATGAATTACTTAACCCAAGATGCGACTTCGTGGCAGATCACTGAACATGGTAAGTTATTTTTGAATGATTTACTGGCGGCATTTATGGCTGAAGAGTAACTCAACAACAACTCGCTACTGACAATCGAATGATTGCCAGTAGCCATTTTAATCAGCTAGAAAATTGAGCGCCCAATGCGCTCGGACAACAGCTCCAGCGCTTTAGTGCCCGCTAACGAGTTACCTGATGGATCAAGCTCAGGAGACCAAACCGCAATAGTCATCTCACCGGGTACAATAGCAATGATGCCACCACCGACCCCCGATTTACCCGGCATTCCAACTCGATAAGCAAATTCACCTGCACCATCATAAAGACCACAGGTAGCTAATAACGCATTGATTTGCTTACTTTGCGTCACACTAACCACGCGCTGCCCCGTGTGTACCGATACCCCTTTATTGGCCAAATAGCTGAATGTTTTCGCTAATTCAACACAGCTCATTTTTAGTGCACAAGCGTGAAAATAGTTATTTAAGACCGGAATCACTTCGTTTTCAAAATTACCAAACGAGCGCATTAAATAAGCAATCGAAGCATTACGATCACTGTGCATCATTTCCGACGCTGCCACCACTTTGTCATAGATGATCTGCTCTTCACCACTTAACTGACGCACAAATTCCAGCAAACGCTGGCGAGGGGCGGATAAGCGGCTATAAAGCATATCCGCGATCACAATCGCTCCGGCATTAATAAATGGATTACGCGGGATGCCCTGCTCCATTTCCAGCTGAATCAATGAATTAAAAGCTTGTCCAGAAGGCTCTTTGCCAACCCGCTGCCACAGCTCCTCTGGCTGATATAAACCCATCGCCAAGGTTAAACTTAACGCTTTGGAAATGGATTGGATGGAAAATCCCTCCTGCGCATCACCAGCAGCAAAGATCTCGCCTTGGTTAGTGTAAACCGCGATACCGAGTTTATCGCTCGCCACTTGGGCCAGAGCGGGAATGTAGTTAGCCACTTTGCCTTGTCCAATCAATGGACGAACTTCATCGAGAATGGTCGCTAAAATAGCGGAGCTTGGTTTCATAGTCTGAGTTTACTTTTATTATTATTGCCGCTGAAAACAATGGAACGGCCAAATGAGTTACCGTCTCATCGCCCAACAGATTTTTAATGTAGGGAGAGTCAAAAAAGCCAACACGATAAACCATGTTGGCTAAGTTCTAAGCAGTATCTTGCCGAGCTTGATACTTGTCCAGCATAAACTGGTAGGACAGGTTAACTCACTCGTTGGAATTTAATATCCCATACGCCATGGCCTAGGCGATGGCCGCGCTGTTCAAACTTGGTTAACGGACGCTCTTCTGGACGTGGAATATAATCCCCTTCCTGCGCGAGATTACGATAACCAGGTGCTTGATTCATCACTTCGATCATATGCTCAGCGTAATTTTCCCAGTCCGTTGCCATATGAAACACCCCTTCGCCAACGATCAGTTTTTGTCGCACCATTTCTGCAAACTCTAACTGCACAATACGGCGCTTATGGTGACGTTTTTTATGCCAAGGATCAGGAAAAAACAGTTGTAGCGTCGCCAAGCTATTATCAGGGATCATGTTAGCAAAAACTTCAACCGCATCGTGGCACATCACTCGTAAGTTAGTCACACCAGCATCGCGGGCGGAAGCCAAACAAGCACCAACACCAGGGCTATGCACTTCAATACCAATGAAATTTTTATGTGGGGCATTTTTTGCCATTTCAACCAATGAGGCTCCCATGCCAAACCCAATTTCTAACACCACTGGATTTTGGTTACCAAACACCTGAGCCCAATCCAGTAACTCGGTTTGATAATCAATCCCCATGGTTGGCCAGCAGGCTTTCATCGCCGCTTCTTGACCTTTGGTTAGTCGACCTTCACGACGCACAAAACTACGGATTCTACGTAGCACTTTGCCATCTTCTGTCAATTGATTGGTGGTAACTTCACTCATTGCGATTGCCTGTCTATTTTTTCGTCTTCACTCAAAGGGAGTGTGATTATCCAAAGAATTGCTTGCCATGCAAGTGTTATTATAGTCCAGCGCTTCACTAGAACGATCACCTGAAACCTTAAAGATACCCTTATAATTTATCGGTTGTACTCGACGGGCATTCTGTGGTGCAATTTTGATTCATTATTTTTATTATTACAGAGCATGTCGTGACTCCATTCGCTTCCGCAATTTTGACTTGGTATGACGCCTATGGGCGAAAGCATCTGCCTTGGCAGCAAAATAAAACGGCCTATACGGTATGGTTATCAGAAATCATGCTGCAACAAACCCAAGTAACCACAGTGATCCCTTATTACCAGCGCTTTATTGAACGTTTTCCTAGTGTTGCTGACTTAGCGGCGGCTCAACAAGACGAAGTGCTACACTATTGGACCGGCCTTGGTTACTACGCTCGGGCGAGGAACTTACATAAAACTGCAAAGATCATTGTCGATCAGTATCAAGGCCAGTTTCCAACCGAGCTGGAGGCGATGAATGCGTTACCTGGTGTTGGTCGCTCGACAGCAGCGGCAGTGCTCTCTTCAGTGTTTAAAAAGCCGCATGCTATTTTAGATGGCAACGTTAAACGGACCCTAGCTCGCTGCTTTGCTGTTGAAGGATGGCCGGGAAAGAAAATCGTTGAAAACCAGCTTTGGCTGCATGCGGAGCAACAGACCCCAAGCGTCGATGTCGATAAATACAATCAAGCGATGATGGACATGGGAGCGATGATCTGTACCCGTAGCAAGCCAAAATGTACACTGTGCCCAGTGGAATCCTTATGTATTGCCAAGCAACAAGGTAACCCCTTAGATTATCCTGGTAAAAAACCGAAAAGCGACAAACCAGTCAAGCAAACGTGGTTTGTCATTCTTTATCATCAGGGTCAAGTCTGGCTTGAACAACGCCCACAAGTCGGGATTTGGGGCGGATTATACTGTTTTCCACAACATACCGATCAGCAGATTGAAACAACGTTAGCGCATCGTGCTGTACAAGATAACCACATTCAATCTCAGCGCACATTAATTGCCTTTCGGCATACTTTTAGTCATTACCATTTAGATATTACCCCGATTCTATTGGAACTGACTCATAAACCAGACATCATCATGGAAGGAACGAAAGGTCTTTGGTATAACTTACAACAGCCTGAAGAAATCGGCTTAGCAGCCCCTGTGAAGCAGTTGTTGCACAGCTTACCCTTTGAAATTCATCCGTAAACGATTAAGAGGAAGTCATTATGAGCCGCACGGTATTTTGTGCTCGATTACAGAAAGAAGCTGACGGTTTGGATTTTCAGCTCTACCCCGGAGAGCTGGGTAAACGTATTTTTGATCATATTTGTAAGCAAGCTTGGGCAGAGTGGCAAACCAAACAAACTATGCTGATCAATGAAAAAAAACTCAATATGATGGATCCTGAACACCGCAAATTTCTCGAAAATGAAATGGTCAATTTCCTCTTCGAAGGTAAAGAGGTCCATATTGAAGGTTATACTCCACCAAGCCAAGCTTGAGTTTCACAGATAATCTCTAGACAATTTGATCTTGCAGCTGTTTATTTTCGCTGCAAGATCAAATCAGCAGGGAAATTGATTTGCCTAGGAAAGCGATGAAAAAATCACTGTACTGTTTAACCACACTCTTACTCTTAGTCGGCTGCAGTCGTGAGTTTGTTGAACGTTTCTATGCGGTGGATTATGAGCCAACCAACCGTTTTGCAAAAAATCTCGCTCAATTACCCGGGCAATTTGAAAAAGACACCGCCGCATTAGATAGCTTGATCCTCAGTTTCTCTGGCAATATCGAACGCCGCTGGGGTAGCCGAGAAATCAAAATTGCTGGTAAAAGTAATTACGTAAAATACATCGATAATTACCTTAGCCGAACGGAAGTCAATTTTAGTGATGGTAAAATATTGGTTGAAACCATCTCACCCACGGATCCTCAAGGACACTTAAAAAGAGCGATCATCACCACGTTATTAACGCCTGACGATCCGGCTAGCGTCGATCTTTTTTCATCACAAAACATTGAGCTAAAAGGACAACCTTTCTTATACCAACAAGTTGTCGACCAAGATAAGCAACCCATTCAGTGGCGCTGGCGTGCCAACCGCTACGCCGATTACCTGATTGCTCATCACCTCAAAGTCAAACAAGTTGATTTTAAGAAAGCCTATTATGTTGAAATTCCGATGGTCGCGGATCAAATGCAGATCCGTAGCTACCAATACGCCGACATTGTTCGCCGAGCTTCCGGTAAATATGGTATCCCAGAAGATCTTATTTACGCGATCATCAAAACAGAAAGTAGCTTTAACCCTTATGCCGTCAGTTGGGCTAACGCTTATGGCTTAATGCAAGTAGTGCCGAAAACTGCGGGACGGGATGTTTTTAACTTGGTTAAAAATAAACCCGGTGAGCCAACACCTGAATACCTCTTTAATCCAGAAAATAACATAGATACCGGTACCGCTTATTTTTATCTACTCAAAAACCGTTATTTGAAAGATGTCCGTCATCCTCTTTCTCTTGAGTACAGCATGATTTCTGCTTACAACGGAGGCGCTGGCGGTGTTCTGCGAACATTCCATCAAGATCGACAGCGAGCCATGAATAATTTAAATAGCATACAACCTAATCAGGTGTATTGGGCTTTGACCAATCGTCATCCTAATGCAGAAGCACGGCGCTACTTAGAAAAAGTAACTCAATTTAAACGAGAATTTAACGCGAAGTAATCTTTCACGCTCCACTTGTCTAAAATAGCGGCACTTAAACCGGTTTTCTGTCTTTTTTAAAAATAGTGGTTGACGTACAGAGGGAAAATCCGTTTAATAGCGCTCCGTTGCCCGGATAGCTCAGTCGGTAGAGCAGAGGATTGAAAATCCTCGTGTCGGTGGTTCGATTCCGCCTCCGGGCACCACAAATTTTATTGTTGGTGCTGTAATCAGTAACAACAAGCAATAAATTAAGTGCGCCGACTTAGCTCAGTAGGTAGAGCAACTGACTTGTAATCAGTAGGTCACCAGTTCGATTCCGGTAGTCGGCACCATTTATTGCCTCGATAGCTCAGTCGGTAGAGCAGAGGATTGAAAATCCTCGTGTCGGTGGTTCGATTCCGCCTCGAGGCACCATATTAAAGCTGTTCCTCCTTAGCTCAGTTGGTAGAGCGACGGACTGTTAATCCGCAGGTCGCTGGTTCGAGCCCAGCAGGAGGAGCCACTTTTCAAAGCCCAGTCATTGACTGGGCTTTTCTTTATCTAGCCATCACTGGCGATCACCCTATTCCCCCCTGCCACATTCAATGGTACGCAAACTGTTTGAACTCATCTGTCGATACTCTGTTCTACACCTTACCGAGAAGACAAGGTGATTTCTTTTTCAGCGCGATTAAAAAACTTTTATCGCGGACAACGTTTAACCACAAACCATTCACTCATCCTAGCTTGAGCTTAATCAAACGATTCTTCCCTATCCGATTAACGACACGATAAAAACGTTAAGTCGAAGGATAGGTAAGAATTTACCGCTGTTTCTGTTAGCTTTTCTAAACAAAAATGGATAAAAACAGCCCACTAAGTATAGAAAATCAGCAAACGAGTTTTTTTTTGCATTTTACTGTTGACGAAGGATCGGAAAACTCGTTTAATACACCCCGTTGCCTCGATAGCTCAGTCGGTAGAGCAGAGGATTGAAAATCCTCGTGTCGGTGGTTCGATTCCGCCTCGAGGCACCATATTCTGATAGAGATTGGTGCAAGCGCAACCAGTATCTTAACTGATAAAGTGAGCCGGCTTAGCTCAGTTGGTAGAGCAACTGACTTGTAATCAGTAGGTCGCCAGTTCGACTCCGGCAGCCGGCACCATTATCAAAAAATCTGTTCCTCCTTAGCTCAGTTGGTAGAGCGACGGACTGTTAATCCGCAGGTCGCTGGTTCGAGCCCAGCAGGAGGAGCCACTATTATTAACCGATGACACGTCATCCGTTATTAATGCCGACTTAGCTCAGTAGGTAGAGCAACTGACTTGTAATCAGTAGGTCACCAGTTCGATTCCGGTAGTCGGCACCATTATTAAAAAATCTGTTCCTCCTTAGCTCAGTTGGTAGAGCGACGGACTGTTAATCCGCAGGTCGCTGGTTCGAGCCCAGCAGGAGGAGCCAAATTTTAAAGCCCAGTCATTGACTGGGCTTTTTTTATGGCAATTCAATGGTGATTAAAAAGGCTTATCCCTCTCAGAGATAAGCCTTGCGATGTCGAACCGTCACTGGACTTTAATCACCATACATAAACCGTTTCACTTAAACCCCTGCTCTTTCTTTATCAAATCATAAGCATGTTGGATCTCTTGTGATTTCTCTTTTGCCATGTTCATCATCTCAGGGGGTAAGCCTTTAGCCATCAATTTATCTGGGTGATGCTCATTCATCAATTTACGATAGGCCCGTTTAATGCTTTGTACATCCGCATCTTGATTAACACCCAGAACGGAAAAGGCATCGGCCAATCTATCTCGATTGGAGGGTTGCTGCCATTGACTCGACCCCGAACTTTGCTGTCCGGTAAAACCACCACTTTGCTGAAAACGAAACGCGGCTTCTTGCATACGTAAACGGCGCTCTAGTTGATCCGATGAGAATCCAAGTCCCTGAGCAATTTTATGTAAAACCTGACGTTCGCTTGGGTGTAAATCACCATCAGCAAAGGCAGCAGAAACTTGTAATTCAAGGAAGAATTGCATTAAATCAAATCGGCCACCCGTAAAAAAACGGACATTTTCTAATGTTTGTTGCAAAGGAAAGTCGGCTTCTTTACCTTCGCGAAAAGCATCTTGTGCAGCGCGGCGCTGGTCACCATGCAAGTTCATTCTGTCCATCATAATACTGGCCAATTGAATTTCTTGCTGGGTGACTTGACCTTTAGCTTTGGCAACGTGTCCCATCACAGCGAAAGCGGATTTAAAGAATTCTTCCTGTCTTTCGGTTTGTGTTGGTCCTGAACTGAATTGTCCATTTGTAAACGGGTTTTGGCTTCGATAACGAGCCTTATCAAACTGGTGGCCAAGAAATAGACCAAAGATTGCGCCTAATGGGCCGCCAAATAGCAGGCCAAAGAAAGCGCCAAGAATTTTGCCAAAAATATGCATTATGTGCTCTCAATCTATGAATTTTTTAGGTGTGCTGTGGTCTGATAGTGCCGGGAGCGTTATTTTCCTTTATGATAAGGAAGCATTTTATTGACTTAACACTCTTAAAGTCGGAATCAAACAGAACAACAGGATAGTACAACTCGATGTCACGTTTTTCCCGCACATTTTTAGCCGCTTCGATCAGCGCCGCGCTCTTTGCGCCACAGACTCAAGCAGAAGCAACGGTGGATAACAGTGTGCAGGAACTGCCCACTCTTGATCAATGCCTAGTGAATGAACCCGAGTCGGAAAATCCGAATCCACAGCCTATCAAGGTCAAAGCGGATAAGCTAGAAGCAATTAGTGGTCAGCGCGCCACTTATTCTGGCGATGTCGTCGTTTTACAAGGACAAAAACAGATCCGCGCTAATAATGTGACACTCCATCAACAAGAAAATATTGTTGTGGCCGAAGGTAATGTGACCTTTAGTGATGGTCAAGTCAAAGCAACCTCAGATAGAGTGACCAATCAACTCAATATTGATCAAATCACATTAGAGAACACCCAATATCAGTTTTTATGTCAACCGGGTCGCGGTCATGCCGCTTATATCGCCAAAACTGGTAAAGCCATTTATGAGATTGAAGATGGCTCAATCACTTCTTGTCCAGAAGGTGATAGCGCTTGGCGTTTGCGTGCCTCAAGTATTGACGTTGACCAAGACGCTGAACAAGCGACGTTTTACAATCCTCGTTTAGAGATCCAAAACGTCCCCGTGTTCTATTTGCCTTATCTCACCGTACCGATTGGCGATACTCGTAAAACGGGTTTCCTCTATCCAGATATTTCCTATGGTTCACGTGATGGTTTTGAAATCTCAGTTCCTTTTTATTGGAACTTAGCGCCTAACTACGATTTAGAAACCACTCTGCGTTATATGGATAATCGTGGGACTCAGTTAAATACCGTGTTTCGTTATCTCACCGAATTTGGTTCTGGTAGCCTCAAAGGTGAATTTTTACCTGATGATGAATTACATCCAGAACAAGGGAAACGTTGGGGTTTCCAATATCGCCACGATGGTATTTATCAACAAGCATGGAAACTGGATCTGGATTACTCCCGTGTCAGTGATGTCGAGTATTTTTCAGATTTAAGCTCAGGGATTGGTAATCGAGAAGATGGCCAACTGATGCAGCAAGCACGAGTGACTTACCGCTCTTCCGCATGGGATACCTCATTGTTGGCAAGAGACTTTCAAGTATTAACCGATAAAGATAACCTCCCCTATCGATTAATGCCGCAAGTCGCTTTTAACTACTATGCACCAGAGCTGCTGCGCTATCTAGATGTAGACATTAAAAGCCACATTTCACGTTTTGAAACCGATGCAATCGGTAAACCGTCGGCAACTCGTGCCCATATCGAACCCGGTATTAGCATCCCGCTAGGAAACACATGGGGAACATGGACCACAGAAGCAAGGCTGTTAGCGACCTATTACCAACAAGATTTATCTGGCGTGATCAGTAGTGATTACCAAGAATTAGAAGAAAGTGTATCAAGGGTTATTCCTGAATTCAGAACGCATGCCGGTATCGTCTTAGAACGAGACACCACGCTATTTAATGGCTATACCCAAACGCTTGAACCACAAGTTCAGTACTTGTATGTTCCAAAAGAAAACCAACAAAATATCGCACGTTATGATACGACATTATTACAAACCGATTACTACGGCCTATTCAGAAGTAGAAAGTACAGTGGCGTAGATTTTATCTCTGCCGCCAACCAAGTCAGCTACGGCGCATCAACGCGGTTTTTTGATGACCAATACAAAGAACGACTAAACATCGCGTTTGGACAAATTTTCTATATCGATAAAGGCTTAAAATCAAGCAATACCGATAGTAGCCAAGTGGAAGATACTCAATCGAACTATTCCGCTTGGGCCGTAGAAATGGATTTTAATTACGATGATTTTCTCTTTTATCACGGCGGCATTCAGTACGACATCGACACCAGTGCGATGCAATTGGCCAACAGTACCTTGGAATACCGCTTTAACGGCGGCTATCTACAAACCAATTATCGTTACGTTACCAAAGAGTATATCGAAGATACGGTGGGTGACAGTATTCCGGTGAGCAGTATTACTCGACGAGGGATATCTCAAGCAGGCCTACTTGGCGGCTATCAGCTTTCTCATAAATGGCATGTTACTGGACAATATTTTTACGACATGACCACCAATGAAGCACTGGAATGGCTGGTGGGCATTCGCTATACCTCTGATTGCTGGTACATGGGTTTCTCTTACAGTAATCAGTTAAAAGATTGGAATAGAACCCCAAATGGCGATTATCTGGGTTTCGAAGATCCAAACTATGAAAATAACTTTAGTTTTAACATTGGTATTATCGGCTTTGGCACCAAAGTGAGCTCCAGTGAAAGCATGGCTGGAATTAAAAGTTCTGATAATTCCTTGGGTTATGGACGCCCGTTTTTCTTAAATAATTAGGGCAGTAAATTTGGGCATCTAAGCCTAAAAACTCTGAATTTTCCGAATATCCCCAAACTACTTGGAGTTGTAGGTAGGCGATAAGTGAGTGAGTCCCAATGAACATAGACAGACTATGTGATTGCGGCGAACGAACATAGCCAACATCGCTGTAGCTTCATCAAGTAGAAAGGGGATAATGACCGTGAGCAACAACGATTAACGCTCGATAATGAATAGGATTTCTAATGAAACTGTGGACATTGGCTTTATATACGTTAACCAGCTTAGTGAGTATTGCGACGGTGCAAGCTCAACCTGTCGAGCTTGATCGCGTAGCCGTGATTGTGAATAGTGGTGTGATTTTGCAAAGCGATATAGACAGCGCACTACTAACAGTAAGAGCGAATGCAAAAACAAACCAGCAAACACTCCCTCCTGAAAACATTTTGCGTGAACAAATCATCGAAAAACTGATTGTCGATACTTTGCAACAGCAAGAAGCCGATCGTATTGGGGTACGTATTGATGACAATACCCTAAATGACGCGATTACCGAGATTGCTCACAATAACCAACAAACACCAGAACAACTTCGCTTATCGATTGCTGAACAAGGATTAACCTACCCAGAATTTCGTGAACAAATCAGAAAAGAGATCGCCGCCAGCGAAGCACGTAACGCATTAGTACGCCGTCGTATTAACATTATTCCAGCCGAAGTCGATACCTTGGCAGAGCTGCTCGCTCAAGAAACCAGCGCGACCGTACAATATAAAATCAGCCATATTCAACTGCGTTTTAACGATGGACAAGACAAATCCGAGGTTGAAGCACAAGCCAATAAGTTAGTCGCTGAACTCAACCAAGGCGCAGACTTTAGCACCATGGCCATCACCTATTCAAAAGGCCCACGGGCACTACAAGGGGGAGATTGGGGATGGATGCGCAAAGAAGAAATGCCGACGATTTTCGCCGACCAAATTAAAATGCAAAATAAAGGCAGTATTATTGGCCCATTTCGCAGTGGTGTCGGTTTCCACATTCTAAAAATTGATGATATCAAAGGCTTAGAAACGGTTGCGGTGACGGAAGTCAATGCACGTCACATTCTGATTAAACCAACGATTATTTTGAGCGATGAAGGTGCAAAAAATCAACTCAATGATTTAGTACGTCGTATCAATGCTGGTGAAGCCAGCTTTGCTGAATTAGCCCAACAATATAGCCAAGACCCAGGCTCTGCAGCGCAAAATGGCGAATTAGGTTATCAAACACCTGAATTGTATGTTCCTGAGTTTAAACATCAAATCGAGACACTTCCGGTTGGAATAATTAGTGAACCCTTTAAAACCGTACACGGCTGGCATATTGTCGAAGTCTTGGATCGCCGCGAAGTTGACCGTACTGATGCCGCAATGAAAAATCGAGCTTATCGCATTTTGTTTAACCGTAAATTCAATGAAGAAGCCAGTACTTGGCTACAAGAGCTGCGCGCCGGTGCTTTTGTTGAAATCCTACAGGATGATCAAGATGACGATTAAACGTATCGTAGTCACCGCCGGAGAACCTGCTGGTATCGGCCCTGATTTAGTACTGGCACTATCGCAAAATGATTGGCCACATCAACTGGTAATTTGCGCCGATAAACAGATGCTCGCAGAGCGCGCCAAAGCACTGGGAATTGCAGTAAAGCTACTTGATTATCAGCCCGATCAAAAAGCCACACCGCAAAAAGCGGGGTATTTACTGGTTGACTCAATTGCCGTATCAGAACAGGTCATTGCTGGACAGCTCAATTCCGCGAACGGTCATTATGTATTAAAAACGCTAGAAAGAGCGGCATTGGGCTGTATGAATGGTGAATTTGATGCTATTGTCACCGGCCCAGTGCATAAGGGCGTGATTAATCGCGCAGGCGTCGCTTTTAGTGGTCATACGGAGTTTTTTGCCGAGCTATCCAATACCCCATTAGTGGTAATGATGCTGGCAACGGAAGGACTACGCGTCGCTCTCGTGACCACACACATACCATTGGCAACGGTCTCTGCTGCGATAACGGCTGAACGTCTAGAAAGCATCATTCGTATTCTTCACCATGATTTGGTCGAGAAATTTGCGATTGCTCAGCCGACAATTTATGTTTGCGGTCTTAATCCTCACGCAGGAGAAGAAGGGGTATTGGGTCATGAAGAGATAGATACCATCACCCCAAGTTTAGAAAAACTTCGCCGACAAGGTATCGATTTAGTGGGCCCCTTACCGGCAGACACCATCTTTAGCGAAAAATATTTGCAAAAAGCGGATGCCGTTTTAGGAATGTATCACGATCAAGTTCTCCCTGTACTAAAATACAAAGGCTTTGGTCGTTCAGTTAACATTACCTTAGGCTTACCTTTTATTCGAACCTCGGTAGACCATGGAACAGCGCTCGATTTAGCCGCAACGGGATTAGCCGATGTGGGCAGTTTTAAAACCGCTCTCGATCAAGCAATTGAATTAGTTGATAAAAAAACGCAATAACTTTGAGAACACTATGAGAAATGATGTCCATTTAGGGCACAAAGCGCGTAAACGTTTTGGTCAAAACTTTTTAAACGATCCTTATATTATTGATGGGATCGTATCCGCTATTAATCCTTTACCAGGTCAAAATTTGGTAGAAATTGGCCCAGGTTTAGGGGCCATTACAGAGCCCGTAGGCCGTGAAGTTGATAAGTTTACGGTGATCGAGCTCGATCGTGATCTAGCCGAGCGTTTACGCAACCATCCTGAATTATCGAGCAAGTTGACGATTCACGAAGGTGACGCCATGCGTTTTGACTTTCAGCAATTGGTTAAACCGAATAATAAACTGCGTATTTTTGGTAACTTGCCTTATAACATCTCGACACCGCTAATGTTTCATTTATTTGAATTTCACAAAGAAATTCAAGATATGCACTTTATGCTGCAAAAAGAAGTCGTCAACCGTTTAGCGGCAGGACCGGGTAGCAAAGCGTATGGTCGATTAACCGTCATGGCACAATACTACTGTAAAGTTGTTCCGGTATTAGAAGTCCCACCGAGTGCCTTTGTTCCGCCACCTAAAGTCGATTCTGCGGTGGTTCGTTTATTGCCTTACGAAGAACTACCGCACCCTGCAACGAGTTTAAAATGGTTGGATCGTGTCGTACGTGAAGGATTCAATCAACGCCGTAAAACGGTGCGTAACTGCTATAAAGGGTTATTGGATGATGAGACCTTTGCACAGCTTGCGATTGACTCAACGATGCGTCCAGAGAACCTGACCTTGCAGCAGTTTGTATCGATGGCAAATTGGCTTGATGCTCAGAATACTCAACCCGCATAAATAGACTAGGATGGCCAATGTGCCATCCTATATTTTCTTCGTTTTGTCATCCGAATCAGGAGTATTTATGGATATTACTCATCCTTGTATCAAGATTCAGGTTCAAACTAAGTACGTGCCAGAACAATCCCATCCTGAAGCGCACCGTTACGTTTTTGCTTATCTTATTACCATAAAAAATCTCAGTACCGAAACCGTACAACTTATCAGTCGCTCTTGGTTAGTGACCGACGCTAACGGAAAACAGATGCGGATTGAAGGGGAAGGCGTCGTTGGAGAACAACCCGTTATTGCCGCCAATGATGAGTATACCTACACCAGTGGCACGGCATTAGAAACGCCGGTTGGCGTCATGCAAGGCCATTATGGAATGATCAACAGCCTCGGTGAACCTTTTCTAGCTGAAATAGACCCTTTTCGCCTAGCCGTTCCCAACGTACTGAATTAAGGGAGTTTGTGTGGCAAATTACATTGTCGGCGATATTCAAGGCTGTTTAGATGAACTGCAGCTATTGCTCAAACAAGTCAACTTTCATCCTATTAGTGACACCTTATGGCTCGCTGGTGATTTAGTCGCGCGCGGCCCAAAATCACTAGAAACACTGCGCTTTATTCGTGACTTAGGACCCGCTGCAAAAACGGTGCTCGGCAATCATGATTTACATCTATTAGCCGTATCACTGGGCATTCATCCAGCCAAAAACAAAGATAAAACATTGGCCATTTTTGCTGCGCCTGACGCTGATGAGCTACTAGATTGGGTTCGCCAATGGCCACTCTTGTTAGAACACCCCGAGTTTGTCCTCACTCATGCGGGCATCTCACCCCAATGGAATTTACAGACCGCTCGAAAAGCTGCCCACGAGGTAGAAACGGTATTACGTAGCCAACGATGGCCATGGTTACTGACCAATATGTATTCCAATACCCCGGACTTATGGAATGACGATTTACAAGGGATTGAGCGTTATCGCTATATCATTAATGCCTTCACTCGCATGCGCTTTTGCTTTTTTGATGGGCGTCTTGATATGGCGTGTAAACTTCCTCCCGCTCAAGTGAGTAGCCACGAGCTGATGCCTTGGTTTGCCCTACCCCAAAGGATTGAATTAGAAAAAACGGTGATTTTTGGCCACTGGGCAGCGCTAGAGGGCTACTTCAGTCCAAACGTAATTGGCTTAGACACTGGCTGCGTATGGGGCGGGCCGCTGACCATGTTACGTTGGGAAGATAAACAAGTCTTTAAGCAGCCAGCATTAGAGTCTAAGTCATAGGTTCTAGGTTCTAGGTTCTAGGTTCTAGGTTCTAGGTTCTAGGTTCTAGGTTCTAGGTTCTAGGTTTTTCAGTCTCGCGTTCTAAGATGATAAAGTCCATTGAATAAGCATTTTTGTCATCCGCCGAGTAATGTTCACGGTAACATTCATGCCAATTCGTTCCCCAATTGGGGAAATGAGTATCGCCGATGAACTGAGCATCAATCAGCGTGATGTACAGTTTATCGGCTTGAGGTAAACATTCCGTGTAAATACTGCCACCACCAATGATCATCACCTCAGGGACCGCCCCCGCCTTAAGCAAGGCAGCGTCCAGTGAAGAGACAACATCAACCCCATCGATCACCAATTCGGGATCTCGGCTGATAACAATATTGTGACGCCCAGGCAAAGGACGTCCAATCGATTGATAAGTTTTGCGTCCCATGATCACCGGTTTGCCGATAGTACACCGTTTGAACCAAGCAAAGTCAGCGGGTAAATGCCACGGCATTTGGTTGTCTTTACCTATCACTCTTTCGTTTGCCATCGCGGCAATCATACTGATGATCATCTTTCTATTCCTACTTTTGCTTAAGCTTCTAGACAATGGGTTTGCGACGATAGAATAACAGCCCGGGTATTGCTAAGCCAACTGCTAATCCCGCAATGATAAACATCGCTTTTAAGAAGTTTTCCATTAAACTCGCAAACAGCTCAGGTTTAAAGCCTAAATGGTGAATTTCTACCATCGCAATCATTGCCTTATAAGCAAATACACCGGGAACCATAGGAATTAATGCTGCTACGGTAAAGACTTTAGGATGAGCCAAAAATCGTCTCGACCACTGAACACCAATCATACCCACAATCCCTGCCGCAAACAGACTCGCCCACTCAATCGGAATACCAAAATGCAGCATCAAATAACGCGTTCCATGACCGATGGCTCCTCCTAAAGCGCAATACTTTAATGCTGGGACTGGGACATTAAAGATCAACGCAAACCCAACAGCAGGAATCGAGGCAAACAACATATCGTTGATTAACCCGAGTAATAAATCCCAACTCACCAGCGCTACCATCCCCACACTCCCGTCACGCTCATCGCGGCAATAATCCCTAAACTGGTTGCTAAGGTCAGTAAGCTTGCCATCACAAAGCGAGCGATGCCCATATTAATGTAACCTTTCAGCATATCAGAAACCGAGTTGATCAATGGAAAGCCCGGTACCAGCATTAATACTGAAGACGCCATCACGATGGTTGGTTTATTACCAAGCTGATAGATCACCGCTTGAGTAGAAATGAGTGACGTGACAAACGCTGTCGCCGCAAAATTAAGTAAAGGGTTAAATTGGCGATGACCAATCTCTTGGCGCACCATCATGCCGATGGCAGAAGCGATAAAGGTCATTAGAAACACGATTCCATCACCACCAGCCAAACGACTAAACGCCGCGCATGACAAACCGATCATCACCACCACTAACCATCGGTTATAACGCTCTGGCGTTATTCGTTCAAGTTTGTGCTGTGCCATCGAGTAATCGAGTAAGCCTCGCTCCATCAAAATACAAATACGCTGGATCTGGGTCACCACTCGCATGTTAATGCCACGATCAGCACAACGTCGAGCGGTGGTTATACAATGTTGATGATAAACGGTAGTCACCACTAATGAGCTCGCAGAGAGCGAGACTTCCACTTCATCCATGCCAGAAGCCAGCCCCATACGTCGCATAATATCGCCAACCAAAGTACTTTCTGCACCATGTGCGAGTAACATTTGACCCGCTTGAGCAATCAAACGTGAAATTGCTCGTTGTTTGGATGTCATGATTCCATTCCTAACTGCCTCGATTTATCTAAGACCTAGTTTGCAACAAAATGTGTCGTGACGATATGATTTAGAATATAAAAAAGCCGCAATCAAGATTGCGGCTCACTAACGTTAAACATCAAGTGGATCATTCACGGACATAAATAACATGACCGTCGTCTTCTTCATCATCCCAATCATCGTCGTCGTCATCTTCGTCAATGATCGGTTGATTGGCAATGGCATCTTTGTGGTAATCATTCCACATAAATTCCACTTTTTGCTCTTCAGAAATCTCTTCTTGCTGACGAGGTAAGGTTTCCATAAAGTCAGCTAACTTCATGCACAACTCTTTGGTACCCTGACGATTGATAGCAGAAATCTTAAAGTATTGATCTTCCCATCCCAGTGCGTCCAAAACGTTTTGAATCACTTCATTGGCTTCTTGCTCTGGCATGAGATCGGTTTTATTGAACACTAACCAACGTGGTTTTTGAGCCAATTTCTCACTGTATTGCTCAAGCTCATCAAGGATCGTTAATGCATTTTGAACAGGATCGCTTTGATCTGCAGGCATGATATCGATCATGTGTAGCAATACTCGACAACGCTCTAGGTGTTTCAGGAATCGAATACCTAGCCCAGCACCTTCCGCAGCACCTTCAATCAACCCGGGAATATCAGCAACCACAAAACTCTTTTCAGGGACGACACTCACGACACCTAAACTTGGGATCAAGGTTGTAAAAGGATAATCAGCCACTTTAGGCTTTGCTGCCGATACGGCACGAATAAAGGTTGATTTCCCAGCATTAGGCAAGCCAAGCATACCGACATCAGCAAGCAGAAGTAGCTCTAAACGCACTTCTCTCACTTCACCTTTAGTACCCATACTTTTCTGACGCGGAGCACGGTTTACCGACGATTTAAAACGAGCATTGCCTAAACCGTGCCAACCACCTTTAGCAATCATCACCTTTTTGCCATGCTCAGCGACTTCAGCGATCACTTCATTAGTATGGATATCAACCGCACGTGTACCAACAGGAACGCGCAATACTTTGTCTTTACCACGCTTGCCAGTACAGTTCGCACCACGCCCATTTTCTCCGCGCTCAGCATCGTAAAAACGCTGAAAACGGTAGTCAATCAGTGTATTTAGGTTTTCATCAGCCAGTATATAAACATCACCACCGTCACCGCCGTCACCACCATCTGGACCGCCTTTGGTAATGAATTTTTCACGCCAGAAACTGACCACGCCGTTGCCGCCGTCACCAGCCTGAACTTTTATTACCGCTTCATCAACGAATTTCATTTGTTACTCCGCACAATTTGCGCTGCAATACCATTGCTTATTAATAGTATCAATTTTAGCAGAAGACATTAATCAGCGTCTCATCTCTGCTTTAGAACACATAACGAGTCAACCCAAACAATAGGGATCACTAGTTATAAGCACTTTGCCGATAAATAAAAAACCCCACCAAACGGCAGGGTTTTTAAATTCAGCGAGAAACTAAACTTATTCAGCTTCGATGCTAACGAATTTACGGTTCTTAGGACCTTTCACTTCGAATTTTACTTTGCCATCAGACAGAGCAAAAAGAGTGTGGTCTTTACCGATACCAACGTTATTACCAGCGTGGAACTTAGTACCACGTTGACGAACGATGATGTTACCTGCTAATACAGCTTCACCACCGAAACGCTTAACACCAAGACGTTTACTTTCTGAATCGCGGCCGTTACGAGTAGAACCACCAGCTTTTTTGTGTGCCATTGTTAAACTCTCCTAATAACTTAAGCGTTGATACCAGTGATTTTCACTTCCGTGAACCACTGACGGTGACCCTGTTGCTTACGAGAGTGTTTACGACGACGGAACTTAACGATTTTTATTTTATCGCCACGACCGTGTTGTACCACTTCAGCAGTCACTTTACCGCCCTCAACTAGAGGAGCACCAACTTGAATTGCTTCACCATTAGCGATCAGAAGAACTTTATCAAATTCTACTGTTGCGCCAGTTTCAACGTCTAATTTCTCTAAGCGAAGAGTTTGACCTTCACTTACACGGTGTTGTTTACCACCAGATTGGAAAACAGCGTACATATTTTACTCCGCTCTTTCCGCACAGCCTATGCTAACATTTTTGAGCAAAAAGGGTGTGCGCTAAACTAATCATCAATAGGGCGCAGATTCTACGTGAATGGCGTCCCCATGACAAGCCATATTTAAAAAAAATTGGCGAAAAGCTAATCGCCAAACAAAAGTGCGGCAATCATGCCTTTAAGCCATGTATTAATCAATATTTTTTAGTGTATTATTCACTAACTCAAGCAGAACATAATGCCTTACAAGCTCTAACTTCAGCCGGATTTATGATGGATTTTAAAGCTATCCAAGCGCTTACTGCCGATGACATGGCAAAAGTGGATAAAACGATACTTGCTCAACTCAATTCTGACGTTTCCCTTATCAATCAACTGGGGTTTTATATCGTCAGTGGTGGCGGTAAACGCCTACGTCCATTACTGGCCATTTTGTCAGCCAAAGCCTTAGGTTATCAAGGTGAGGGGCACACCATGGCTGCTGCGTTTATTGAATTTATTCATACGGCAACTTTGCTACACGATGATGTGGTGGATGAATCCGATATGCGGCGAGGCAAAGCCACTGCCAATGCGACGTTTGGTAACGCCGCTAGCGTACTGGTGGGCGATTTTATCTACACCCGCTCTTTCCAAATGATGACCGAACTCGGTTCGATGAAGATCCTCAAGTTGATGAGCCATTCAGTCAACGTTATCGCTGAAGGTGAAGTGCTGCAATTAATGAACTGTAACGATCCCGATACTACGGAAGAGAGTTATATGCAGGTCATTTACTCAAAAACCGCACGATTATTCGAAGCCGCCACGCAAATTGGAGCGATGTTATGTGATGCCTCTCCCGAAGTTGAGCGGGCGATGCAAAACTACGGTAAATATTTAGGTACTGCCTTCCAATTGATTGACGATGTGATGGATTACACCGCTGATGGCAAAGAAATGGGCAAGAATGTCGGTGATGATCTCGCAGAAGGTAAACCCACGCTTCCGTTGCTGCATGCGATGCGCAATAGCCAAGGAGAACAATCGGCGATGATTCGTGAAGCGATTGAAAAAGCCAATGGGATGGAGAAATTAACGGCGATTTTAGCAACGATGCAGCAAGCAGGTTCATTAGAATACACCACCGCTAAAGCGCAACAAGAAGCCGATAAAGCGATTGCCGAATTGGCTATTCTACCCGAAAGTGACTACAAACAAGCATTGATCGCTTTGGCTCATATGGCGGTCAAACGCAGTAAGTAATAAGACTCGTAAGCGAGCTCAGTCTTATTACTTCATTCACTTGTCGCCCCGACTCAAGTAAGGCGACAAGTGAGTCTTTGCTGGTTATCTAAAACCACCCTTGCCAGATTAAACCAAAGGCAAACAAAGCACATAGGGTTAAAGTGCCAGCACCGAGTTTCTCTCGCCCTAGAAAAGGCTGCACTCCCTGCTCTCGTTTGGCTTTAATATAAAAAGCAATACCAGGCAGATACAACAGGCTTGAAAGCAATAAATAATGCAATCCAGAGGCATACAACAACCAAGCACCGTAAAGCGTTGCTCCACATCCTATCAGTAATATTTTGCCTTGTTTAGACTCACTAAGCGCCAACTTCAGCGTGTAAGCACCGACCAAAAAGTACGGCACTAAGATCATTTCCGAAGCAAAAATCAGCAAGGTGTCGTAGGTACTACCAGCAAACATCACAACGATTAATGACACTTGGATACAAACGTTGGTTAACGTCAATGCACTCGCCGGGCTACCTGCCGCGTTTTGTTTCGCCAACCGAGCGGGAAACATACCGTCTTTTGCCCCTAAAAATGGCGCTTCCGAAGCCAACACTGTCCAGCTTAAAAATGCGCCACAAACAGAGATAATTAAACCAATCGCAATAATATACTGCCCCCAAGGACCCAGTATCTCGGTTAGTACTCTCGCCATCGACGGATTCTGATAGCTGGCTAGCTCGACGGGAATAATCACGCCCATCGATAGCAATGTCACTAAGACATAAATGGCTAACGCGGTCAGTAAACCAAAGATTGTCGCTCGTCCAATATCACGTCGCACCCGAGCTCGGTTAGAGACCACCACCGCACCCTCGACCCCAATAAATACCCAAACGGTAATCAACATGGTGGCTTTGACTTGCGACCATAAATCGTGCTCAGCGCCAAAGTGGAGTCCCGTAAAGTCGACCGTAAACGTCTGCCATCGAAAAGCGACCATGGCACATAAAATAAACAGTACCAACGGGATCATTTTCGCGCAGGTGGTCGCCAAATTGATCAACGCTGCCGTTTGCACGCCACGTAAAACCAGCCAATGCACTAACCAAAGAAGTACCGAGGCACCCGCAATCGAAATCAACGTATTACCATCGCCAAAAATAACCCGATCAGGCGTATCAAACAGCATGCCTAAAGTACTAAAGACAATCACTAAATAGGAAACATTAGCGACCATCGCACTGAACCAGTATCCCCAGGCCGAACAAAATCCAGCGAAATCACCAAAGCCAGCACGGGCATAACCAAACACACCGCTATTAATCTCTGGTTTATGGATCGCTAATTGCTGAAATGATAAGGCAAGGAAGATCATACCGATCCCGGTAATACACCAGCCAATCATCACCGCCAAAGGACTCGCCACTGCTGCCATATTTTGCGGTAGGCTGAATACCCCAGCCCCGATCATAGAACCAATAACCAAGGCGGTTAAAGAGCCTAAACCTAATTTGTTATCCATGATTATTTCCAACCTTGCTTCTGGAAAACGCTATAGTAGTCAGAAATAGCATTCAATAGCAGACTCAACGTGATCCACTTCACTAACAAAGCCAACGTTTTTACACATTCATTGCCAACGATCAAATCTATGTCAGATTGCGCCATAAAATAGCCTTAGCTACCATAAAAAAGGCCAGATAATACTATTTTCCCAGAATTAATGAATAAAAATTTAATCTAATGCCACTTTTATGACTACTTTCATAGATAAAAAATTCAAACAATCAAAAGCTTAATCATCATTTGAAACTGAGAAAAACACGCTCGAATAATATCGCTCTACAACACATCAACCGATGCAGTGCGGCTTACTATATCTAAACAATTTGGCGTTGCAGGTAATCGGCAAGTAAGCGAGTCCCCATGAGCCTAGACAGACTCTATGATTGAGGTGAACGACCTAGCCCCCTGCAAGCTTCAAGTAGGAAAGGGATAAAGGATGATGAATCGCAGAGAAGAGAACCTTAAGAATGGACGATCAATTCTTGATCTTTTAGGAAAAATAAGAAGGATGGTTGATACGGGTTTTAGATCATAAGATCATCGCCAAAAAAAATGCCACGAAGTCGAAACCTGCGGCATTATTCTTAGTTTTCATGCTTTACCATAACGACTGCCAATACGCACGCTGGGTGAGCGAACGAAATAGCGAGTCAAATGATCTTACGTCTAACGATCGTTATTTAACGAACTCAACACCGATCTCAATGTCTTTATTGAGCGTTTCTAACATACCGTCGAGCGCTGCTTTTTCAAAGTCACTCAATGGTCCGTAGCTCAGCACTTCCTCAACACCATTTTTACCCAGTTTAATCGGTTGAGCAAAGAAAGGTGCGTGTTCGCTACCACCTTCAACATAAGCGTATTCAATCACTGACTCGCCTTGTAGTGCTTTCACTAAAGAGAGGCCGAAACGGCACGCAGCCTGTCCCATTGATAGTGTTGCCGAGCCACCACCCGCTTTGGCTTCCACAACTTCAGTGCCCGCGTTTTGAATGCGTTTAGTTAGCGCTGCAATTTCCTGCTCAGTAAACTCAACACCATCCACTTGTGACAGTAAAGGGAGAATCGTTACCCCAGAATGGCCACCAATCACAGGCACATGGACTTCGCTAGGATTTTTGCCTTTTAATTCCGCCACAAAAGTTTCAGAACGGATAACATCCAGTGTCGTGACACCAAATAGCTTGCGCTTATCGTAAACACCTGCTTTTTTCAATACTTCAGCCGCAATAGGCACGGTTGTATTGACCGGGTTAGTGATGATCCCAATACAAGCGGTTGGACAAACGTTAGCGATTCGTTCAGCGAGTGATTTGACGATTCCAGCGTTAACATTGAAAAGATCCGCCCGATCCATTCCCGGCTTACGTGCCACACCTGCCGAAATCAGCACGACATCCGCGCCTTCTAATGCAGGTGTTGGATCTTCACCGCAATAACCTTTGATCGACACTGGCGTTGGAATATGACTCAAATCAGCAGCCACACCAGGCGTCACTGGAGCAATATCATACAAAGCAAGATCTGAACCAGCAGGAAGATGATTTTTTAATAACAGAGCTAGGGCTTGACCGATGCCGCCAGCGGCACCAATAACAGCGACTTTCATCGTAGTTCTCCTTGAGAGTGAATCTTTTATATGTTTTTGGTAGGGTATCTTTTTATCCGATGTCAAAAAGCTATAGCAACTACATCTTGATTACAATCAATTAACCTCAGCTTTGCGACTTTGCGCAATTCCTCACTAAGACGCGACCGCTCGTTAGGCATTATGAGGGGATTTATCAGTTATGACAAAGCATTAGCCCCTCATTGATAAGCAAACGACTGAGCGTTACAGATAGGCGACAAGTGAGAGAATCCCCATGAGCATCGATAACGCTATGATGAGGGTAAGCGAGCGTAACCAATCCCACTGTAGCGACAAGTAAGAAGGATATAAACGTAAATACGGTATTTTTACAGTGACCATTTAGACAGTTTTCGACGATAATTTGCCTCTCTATCGTGAGCTATGTGACAATAGTCATTAATGGTTGAACAGCAAAAGAAAATCCACAATGCGCCCTACAGATAAACAAGATAACTTAGTTCGTGTTTTTAAAGCCCTATTGAAAGAAGAACGCTTTGGCTCACAAAGCGATATTGTTGATGCTTTAAAGAATGAAGGATTTGATAACATCAATCAGTCTAAAGTATCGCGTATGCTAACCAAGTTTGGTGCCGTTCGTACTCGTAATGCCAAAATGGAGATGGTGTATTGCTTACCCGCTGAGCTCGGAGTGCCAACGGTATCCAGCTCACTAAGAGAGCTTGTCCTCGATGTCGATCATAATAACGCTTTAGTCGTGATACACACCGGCCCAGGTGCAGCGCAGTTAATTGCTCGTTTACTCGACTCTCTTGGTAAATCAGAAGGTATTTTAGGTGTTGTCGCTGGCGATGATACTATTTTCATTACTCCAACCATGAATATTACGACTAAACAGCTATTTACTTCTGTCTGCGAGCTCTTTGAATACGCTGGTTAAAGCGCATTAATGACGGGTTACATTGTTAAACAAATGTGACCCAATTCACATCTCGCGTATCTTGCTATAGCCAACAAAAAAGACTTTAAATTAATACTTATCAAATAATTAGCCTCATTCAATAACATTACCTATCGCTCAATACCACAGTGCTACCGATGATAATTTTTTACAATTCTATAATTTATTGAGTATTTTTTGTTATTATCATTCGGCACTTTTTCTGTTTTTCAGCAGAACCAGCGCCAATTTCTAGAACCAAACGACTTGCCGAGGGCGCTAACCGCGCAATAACCTCAAGTCATCAGGGGAAAGGAATCATACCCCTCGACAACCGTACAAGCTCTTTGGGAATAATAAATAAAAGGAAGGGATATTCATGTTATTGAACAAGATCATTAAAGTGGGTGCTATCGCTGCGGCTGTCATGGGAGCGAGTGCGGTTCACGCTCAGGAATTTATTACTATTGGTACTGGAGCCGTAACCGGCGTTTACTATCCAACTGGCGGTGCGATTTGTCGCTTAGTGAATCGAGACCGTCAAGAGCACAATATTCGTTGCTCTGTGGAATCAACCGGTGGTTCGATTTACAACGTCAATACCATGCGTAATGGCGAGCTCGATTTTGCTATCGTTCAATCTGACTGGCAATACCACGGTTATAATGGCACCAGTCAGTTTTCTGAACTCGGCCCTTACAAAAAGCTACGCGCGATGTTCTCTTTGCATACTGAACCTTTTAACATCATCACTCGCGCAGACTCGGGCATCAATAATGTAAAAGATCTTGAAGGAAAACGCGTTAATATCGGAAACCCAGGTTCCGGTGACCGCGCCACCATGCAAGTGGTAATGGACGCCTTTGGCTGGACTAATAGCAGTTTCAGACTAGCCTCTGAACTAAGAGGCTCTGAGCGCTCACAAGCGTTATGTGATAATCGTATTGATGCCTTTATCTATATGGTCGGACACCCCAATGGAGCCATCCAAGAGGCGACGACTTCTTGTAACGCTAAATTGGTCTCAGCAACTGGACCTGAAGTGACGAAAATTGTAGCCGAACGTCCTTACTACGCTTACAGCACCATTCCTGCGGGCATGTATCGTGGGACCGATAACGAAGTGACGAGTTTTGGGGTTGCTGCCACACTGGTGACCAGTGCCGATGTCTCCGATGACGTTGCTTATAATGTTGCTAAAGCGGTGTTTGAAAACTTTGATACCTTTACTCGTCTTCATCCCGCCTTTGCAACCTTGAAAAAAGAAGACATGGTCAAAGCCGGCCTTTCGATTCCGCTCCACCCTGGTGCTGAAAAATATTACAAAGAAGTTGGTTTACTAAAATAAATCGCGATTCGTTGTAGGTAGTCGACCCATCCTCCAATCCCCATGCCCAGCACACGGCGCGTGGGGGTTGATTGGCGGTCTCTACTCAAAGTACTTTGTTTTATGGCTATCTATTTCCTCTCCTGACAACCATGGCTGACACAGTAAAGTGACTGAACATCAATGTTTTTAGGGGAAGGCATAGAATGATTATTTATTTGCACAGCACCCTCTTCTATTGAGCCTTCAGCGAACACCATACAGCCTAACGTTCAGCGTTATGTTGTGAATCTCCATGTACTTGAGAGTATCAATACCGTTCACTGACTATCGACTAAGCAATAGAAAAGGGATAACCATCAATATTAAGGATAACGTACATGACGCAGGCAACAACTCCGTCGCAGGATGTGCAAGAGATGGTTGCACAGGCAGATACTGGCGCAAGAAATCCACAGGGTTTCTCTGGGCGCATTTTGTGGTTTGTACCACTGTGCTGGTCTCTTTTCCAACTTTGGTATGCTTCACCCCTGCCATTTATTTTTAACTTTGCGATTTTAAATGATACCGAAGCTCGCGCTATCCATTTAAGCTTTGCGGTTTTTCTCGCTTTTACCGCTTATCCCGCGTTAAAACATTCTCCCCGTGACCGCATTCCAGCCGTGGATTGGGTCTTAGCTCTGGCGGGCAGCTTCTCGGCTGCTTATATCTATCTTTTTTATACTTCTTTATCCGGTCGCTCCGGTGCACCCACCGATACTGACATCATTGTTGCTGGTATGGGTATGCTGCTGCTCCTGGAAGCTACACGTCGTGCATTAGGTCCGCCGTTAATGTGTGTGGCAGGGCTCTTTTTGCTCTACACCTTTGCTGGGCCACATATGCCCGACGTCATCGCACACAAAGGGGCAAGCTTTAATAAGGCCATGTCCCATCTCTGGCTGACTACTGAAGGCGTATTTGGTATCGCTTTAGGGGTTTCGACTTCTTTTGTGTTCTTATTCGTGCTCTTTGGTGCGATGCTAGAACGGGCCGGTGCTGGTGCTTATTTTATCAAAGTGGCGTTTTCTTTACTCGGTCACATGCGTGGCGGACCGGCGAAAGCAGCCGTTGTCGCCTCAGGACTGTCCGGTTTAGTCTCAGGGTCGTCGATAGCTAACGTGGTCACAACCGGGACCTTTACTATTCCGCTCATGAAGCGAGTGGGTTTTTCTGGTACGAAAGCTGGAGCCATCGAAGTCGCCGCTTCAACCAATGGTCAGCTTACGCCACCAATCATGGGCGCTGCGGCCTTTTTGATGGTCGAATACGTGGGTATCTCTTATGTCGAGGTGATCCGAGCAGCCCTACTACCTGCGCTTATCTCGTACATTGCGCTTATCTATATTGTCCACCTAGAAGCTTGTAAAGCAGGGATGACTGGCCTACCTCGCCGTCGCCCTTCAACGTTACTCAACAGTTTGCTCTCTTTCACTGGCACCATTTTAGGGTTATGTGTAGTGAGTGCAGTGGTCTATTACGGGGTCGGTTGGACAAAAGATGTGTTTGGCGCGGCAGCGACACCGATCGTCACGCTGGCACTGTTAATCTGTTATTTTTTGCTGTTGAAAATCTCCGCTCAATACACTCACGAGCGTGAATTTAGTTTGGATGAAAACATTCAGGAAATCCCAGACGTTGGCCCAACAGTCAAATCTGGACTGCATTACTTACTGCCGATCGTGGTCTTAGTCTGGTGTTTGACCGTTGAGCGTTTCTCCCCCGGATTGTCGGCTTTCTGGGCCAGTGTGTTTATGATTTTTATTCTCTTAACGCAAAGACCGATCATTGCTTGGTTTAATCGCACTAACGATGCCGCTCAACAAGCCAAAGCTGGCGTTACAGACTTACTCGAAAGTTTGGTGTCTGGTGCACGCAATATGATAGGGATTGGTGTCGCGACCGCCGCTGCTGGCACCGTGGTTGGTGTAGTCACCTTAACGGGCATTGGCTTAGTGATGACCGACTTTGTCGAGTTTATCTCTGGCGGTAACATTATGCTGATGTTGCTGTTCACCGCTGTGATTAGCTTACTTTTAGGCATGGGATTACCGACAACTGCCAACTACATTGTAGTATCGACGTTGATGGCTCCGGTGATCGTCACCTTAGGCGCACAGAGTGGATTGATCATTCCATTAATTGCCGTACACCTGTTTGTATTTTATTTCGGTATTTTAGCCGATGATACGCCCCCTGTCGGTCTGGCTGCTTTTGCTGCTGCCGCAATAGCGAAATCGGACCCCATTCGTACCGGTATTCAAGGCTTCACCTACGACATACGAACCGCTATTTTGCCATTTATGTTTATCTTTAATACCCAGTTATTATTGATGGGCATTGAATCATGGTGGCACTTAGCCTTAACCGTCGGCTCCTCGATCATCGCCATGCTGTTATTTTCAGCCGCGACTCAAGGCTGGTGGTTTACCAAAGCAAAATGGTGGGAAGTCCTGTTGCTGTTGCTGCTGACCTTTAGCTTTTTACGACCTGGATTTTGGTGGGACAAAATTTATCCGGCTAAGTATCAATACCCAGGTACGGACTTAGCCTATATCGTCGATAAAGCGCCGGTGGGTCAACCGATTGTGATGAGCGTCGCAGGAGAAACCTTAATGGGCGACTATGTGTCGAAAACCGTGCAACTGCCGTTTGATGATCGAGCGCTAACGGCCGAAGAACGGATTCGTTCGATGGGGCTTACCGTTAATAAGATCAATAATCGAATGCTGATCGACGCTGTTGAGTTTCGTAGTCCAGCTGAAGCGGCAGGGATCGATTTTGATTGGGAAGTCCGTACGGTCGTCGTGGATAGCGATCGTCCAATGAAAGAATGGGTCTTTGTCCCTGCACTGTTGCTGACCTTACTGCTTGGCTGGAATCAAAGACGCC
Organism: Vibrio sp. V33_P6A3T137; assembly: GCF_009904835.1. Lineage (NCBI taxonomy): Bacteria > Pseudomonadati > Pseudomonadota > Gammaproteobacteria > Vibrionales > Vibrionaceae > Vibrio > Vibrio sp. V33_P6A3T137. The sequence goes on from NZ_WXWK01000139.1 coordinate 56,524, forward strand.
GCGCCCTCAAGAAAACGGCAATACAACCTTAACCTATTATGACTTTGCTTTCCCCTGGCTATCGAATCTGCGGGGGAAAGCCATACAGAGATAAAAAACCATGTATAAACATATCTTAGTCCCCGTCGATTTAAATGAACAAGGCTTTGCTGATAAAGCCGCACAAAGTGCGGTATGGCAAGCAAGACACAGTGGTGCTCAACTGCATCTTTTAACCGTACTACCGGGTATTCACATGTCGATGGTCGCAACTTATTTCCCGCGTGACGCTGCCAATAAAATGAAGCAAGACGTTGGGCAACGTTTACAAGCATTTGCTCAGCAGTATCTGCCAGAGGACATTCACTATCAGTTGCATGTCACTGAAGGAAAGCCCTACACGACCATTCTGGAATATGCCGCCAAGCTCAAGGCAGAGTTAATTATTATGCCCAGCCATAAGCGCTCACGAATGGACAAAGTGATGCTCGGTTCGGTAGCCAGCAAGGTCGTCGAGAACGCCCCCATCCCCGTTTTAGTCATCAAACCACAAGGTTAATTAGCAAACGGAAGGTTCATCGATTTTACCGATGAGATTAATTGTTCGATTCTCCTTTTCTTTTTGAGAATAATTATCAATAATGTTTACATCAAAAAGAAATAGGTGGGACCGGATCATGAAAAAAACACTCAGCTTCGCTGCTATTCACTTTACCATCGCTTTTACTATCGCTTATCTACTGACAGGCGATATCATTCTCGGTAGTTTAATCGCTATGCTGGAGCCGATGGTCAATACTGTCGCTTTTTATTTCCATGAACGGGTATGGACTCAGCATCCAGCACTGCAACGTTACGCGGGCAAGACTCGGATAAAAACCGCCAGCTTCGCCGTCATCCACTTTAGCGTTGCTTTTGGTATTGCTTATTTACTCACTGGAAGTTGGTTAATTGGCGGCATCATGGCGATGATTGAACCCAGCTTTAATACCTGTGCTTACTACTTTCATGAAAAAGTATGGCAAAGCTTGCATCCGCAGAAAAAAAGCACCGACAAACACTTTGGCTGTGCACACTAGGTAACATGAGCCAAAATGATCGGAGCCACCCGCCGCGTTATAACGGAAAATGAGTGACACACAAGGTGTCACTCAATGCCAGTTTAACCGAGGCTTGTTGTCCGTCTAACTCAACATCAATCGTGTAAAGATCTTCAGGATTCGGTTTTTCTGCGTTGTAATAGCGAGGCGCATCGACTTGGAAAATAGCCGTTACATGATCACTGCGTACATCTATCGGTAAATGGTAAGTCATACCATCAAAACGAACTGCCGCCGACACTAAACCCGTTGCGTAGGTAGTGAAGTAAAGATTCACTAACAGCTCACAGCCACCACCATGATGCCAGATTTGCTCTGTCGTTAGATGCTCAAGACGTAAGTGAGAAATAGCCTGTAAATAAGGCGCTCGCCAAATACCTATCCTCGAGTCGTATGCGACTCGCTTTTCTTCACCAAGCGGACAAATTGGCTCTTCAATCAACCAATCGTCTTCCTGATTTAAGAATAAAATTTCAAACCGATTTCGACCTAACTTAAGCAGCGAGCGGATCTCTTTTTTATAGCGATGTTGCGTCCCATCACAATCAAAAATAGCGGCACCATTAAGACGTACCTCGGCAGGATAATCGATTCCCGCTATCACAACATCAATAGCAGCAAACGCTAAGAGATGGTCATCGACTTCAATATCATGCATTAAATGCCATTCTTGCTGCGCGAGATCATGCTCGGCCAATTCACTTGGCAAGGCGCAACTGAATGGATTGGGAAAATAAAGATCAACTTGAGGAATGGATACGTCTGTCAGAGGCGAAAGCTGCCATGGACCAGAGAGAGAAAACTGCATTGTCATTGATTATCTTGAGCAAATTTATCTCATATATACCTGAGCGGGATCAAAAATACCAGCCGGCTGACTGGTATTTACTGTGACAAATTAATTGCTCACTGTGGCCGCGTTAATCGATAACGGCAACCACTGAAGGTTAGGCTTGCTCTTCGTCTTCGTCATCTTCTTCTGGATAAAGGGCATCTTCACCTTCGTAATACGTGCCCCACCCGTCGTAGATAACATCAAACTTTTCAGCTAACTCGACCAATTTTGCGACTTGCTGATCGATCGCTTGCGGGTCCAAAACCGATTGCATCGTCGCATCAAAACAGAACAGTTTATGACCATCTTCATCTTCAGTCTCTTCCGCTTCCAATACTTCAAAACCCAGTTTGAAAGCTTCAACGGCCGCTTTCTCTAAAATTTCAAAATCTTCAGCAAACAAGTGATGCTCGATATCGTACAAGGCTTCTGGATCACTGCCGTCGTCGAGTAGTGCTTGGATAATATCGCGAGTCTCTTCTTTTTGCATTTCGATAAAGGCTTCAACAGAGAGATATTCATCTTCATGAGACATAATGGTGACTCCAGAGTTTATAAACAGGCTCAAAAATTAGCGCGAAATATCGCACGGATCGTCAATAATTACTACCGAGAAAAGCCGCTTTACACTAACTTCTCGTGTAAGCGGCCGATTTTATTCCGTCAATTATTCTGTCCCACCCACAGTTAACGCATCCAACTTCAACGTTGGTTGGCCAACACCGACCGGAACACTTTGTCCCGCTTTACCACAGACACCAACACCGCGATCAATGCTCAGATCATTACCGACCATTGAGACTTGCTGCATCGCTTCAATACCAGAGCCAATTAATGTCGCTCCCTTGATAGGGCGTGTCACTTTACCATTTTCAATCAAATACGCCTCTGAGGCCGAGAAAACAAATTTTCCAGAAGTAATATCCACTTGACCACCCCCAAAATTAGGCGCGTAAATCCCTTTCTTAACACTGGCAATGATCTCTTCTGGAGTATGCTCGCCGGGTAACATATAGGTATTGGTCATGCGAGGCATCGGCAAATGAGCATAGGATTCACGACGACCATTTCCCGTTGGGGCAACGCCCATTAAATGCGCATTGTGCTTATCTTGCATGTAACCTTTAAGCACACCTTTTTCAATCAGCACATTGTATTGACCGTGGACCCCTTCATCATCGACATTCAATGAACCACGTAAATCCTTTAACGTTCCATCATCGACAATCGTGCACAGCTTAGAGGTCACTTGCTGACCGATTTTTCCAGAGAAAACCGAAGACCCTTTACGATTGAAATCACCTTCCAAGCCATGCCCTACCGCTTCATGCAATAAGACACCAGGCCATCCAGAACCCAATACTACTGGCATGGTACCCGCAGGAGCCGCCACCGCTTCTAAATTCACCAACGCTTGGCGAATCGCTTCATCGGCGTAGGCAAAAGCAATTTTTTGGCCATTTTCTTCATTTAAAAAGTAATCATAATTAAATCGGCCGCCGCCTCCTGCGCTGCCGCGCTCACGACGATCGCCTTTTTTAGCCAACACGGAGATCGATAAACGCACCAACGGACGAATATCACCAGCATAAGTCCCATCAGTTGCCGCAACCAGCATCTGTTCATGAACCCCACTCAGGCTCACCGAGACTTCTTGAATCAAAGGCTCTTTGGTTCGAATATAAGCATCGAGCTGTTGTAGTAGCTCAGTTTTTTTCTGTTTTTGCCAATTCTCTAATGGGTTATCCGCCGCATAATATGCTTGGTTATCACTGCGTCGAAACGCCTGAACCTGACCATTTTTGGCTTGAGTCGCAATGCCTCGTGCGGCAATCGCACTTTGCTTTAATCCATCAAGCTGAATTTGATCCGAGTAAGCAAAACCGGTTTTTTCACCGCTGATCGCCCGTACACCAACCCCACAGTCGATATTAAATGAACCATCTTTAATAATGCTATCTTCTAAAACCAGCGATTCATGCCAACTCGATTGAAAATAGAGATCAGCATAATCAATATCGCGAGTCATGATACTGGCTAGCGTGTCAGCAATATCCTGTTCAGTCAGGCCGGTTGGGGCGAGTAACGCTTGTTCAATACGGGTAATACTCATAGCGGATTCTTTTTCTCTATAAATTGATGATGAAAACGTGTGTGCTCAAGCACGGGCATGTTTTGACGAATAGTTTGCAGCGAGCGTAAATCAATATCGACCAAGAGATTATCGGCTTCACAACCGAGAGCGGCAGTGATCTCTCCCCAAGGGTTGATCACCATCGAATGTCCCCAAGTCTGCCTTCCCCCTGCGTGCTGCCCTGTTTGTCCAACGGCGACGACCCAACACTGAGTTTCAATCGCTCTCGCCCGTAATAACAACTCCCAGTGGGCTTGACCAGTCACAGCGGTAAACGCAGCAGGAACCAGTAAAATTTGTGCACCTTTTCGGCGTAGCTCACTGTATAAGGTAGCAAAACGCAGATCATAACAAATCGATAAGCCTAAATTAGCCAATCCCGTGTTCGCTACCACTACGCGCTGTCCCGCACAGAATAACGACGATTCACGATAACAGCGATGCTGATCAGCGACATCAACATCGAACAAGTGTAGCTTATCATAGTCTGCTAGCCATTCGCCCTGAGGTCCGAATAAAATCGAGGTACTGGTGATCCCCGTTGTCCGCCGAATGGGTAAGCTCCCCAGCAGTAAATAAACCTGATGCTGTTTAGCCAATAGAGCGAACCGCTGCTGAATAGGTCCTACATTCAATGGCTCTGCATTTTGCTGGTATTGCATATGGCTAGCAAATAGGGTCGCGTTTTCTGGCGTAACTATCAATTGTGCGCCTTGGCTCGCCAGCTGGGCGACCTGCTGTTCAATGTAACTTAGGTTATCATTTACGACGTCACTTGACGTCATTTGCACCAATCCTATTCGCAGCATGATTCTCTCCTTGGCTTATTTTTTTAGTCGCTCAGGCAACTTAAATTCCCCTTTACGACGTGATATTTCACGTACATTCGGCGAGTTCAAAGGCCCTTTAACCTCATAATTAACTTGAGTAAACACCTCAACGACCGGTGAAATAACCGTAGTGATCGCTAACACATATAAGGCGGTAACTGGAGTAACGGCAAACGCTGTCATCACAGGGATCCCAGAGGTAAGATCAGGAACAAAGTTCACTTGTGCATCCACCATCTGGGTATTGAGATCCGCCATACCACGGATGGTCATTTCACCAGCAATCGCATCCATTTTAATATTATTGGTCACAAAAATACCTTGCTCGATATCTCCACTACCCGTTATACGGCTGAACGCCATCCCTTTGTCAAAAATATCGCTAAAATCGAGCTGCATTTTACGAATGATCGAATCGAGACTGAATAATCCAAGCAGATTCGCCGCCCCACTGACATTAGAAATAACCCCTTTACCTAATTCCGTTTCTACCGAACCCCGTAAGGTATTAATGCGCATCGACCATGGCGCACCGTCCCATTCGCTATGACTTTTCAGCGAAAAGGGGGCTCGTTGTATCCCTGAGGTGATCCCAAAACGTTCCATAAGATCACTGTTATTCTCGCCTTGCATATCGATATTCATCAGGGTATGACTGTGATCTTCAGTTAGTGTCCACTCACCACTAATATTGATTTGATTGGTACCGCTGACAATATCAATTTTTTTCCAAGCTAAAGTATCGCCCTGACGCTGAAAGTCCATACTCAGCTTACCGACGCTGTATCCTTGTAGCCAAAAATCATCAATCACGAGAGTGAGATTCGGCATTAACTGATGAAAACGGCGATCAAACTCGGAGATCAGTGGCGCATCTTGCTTTTCTCTATCAATCAACAGACTGTGACCTTGATGTTGATCGAGCTGTGGAAGATAGAGGTGGAGACGTTGTAAAGCCACCGTCAGATCATAAGGTTGAATATAACTGGCTTGGCCTTGCACCTCTTGGCTATTGACCGTTACTGACCATCCAAGATTTTTTTGGCGTGCACTGAAGGCAACATCATGCCACTCTAAACCAGCGAAAGTGAGCTCTTGGACATCAACGTCGACTCGCTCAGGAATCGGCAGACTTGGTGTTTGCAACTCAGCTAACACACTGACCGCTTGGCTATCCGGTTGCTGATCAAGAATATCCAGCCATTGATCAAGATTAAATCTCTCACTGCGAATCTGAACATCATGCCCGGCGACAGGGCTCATTTTAAAACTGCCTTGCCCCAGCAACAAATAGCTTGCCGTTAAGTGTGGCACTGGCTGAGTAATATCAATCTCAGTTTGGTACTTCGCATCAGGCAGTTGTAAACGAGCGGACACCGTTTGCTGGTTACCCGAGGCTTGCAAACGTGCCGTGCCTTGACGGTTGGCAGGTTTACCCAAAGGATATGGATAGTCACTCGCGATAGACTGTAAATTAGCCTGTGCATCGATTTGATAAGTAAAGCCAACATCATTGAGCTGAATATTGACCCCCATTTGCCAAGGCGCATGACCAGTGACCGGCGCTATCCAGTGCTCACCGACATAAGGCGCTAGCGGCAAGATATCCCAGTCACCGACTAAATCGATTCCGACATGATAACCTTGCGCGGCACTCTCACCTTTAAAATCAAAGGAAATCGGTTGTGTGAGCAGCTCGCCGGTTAGCCCTGCGGCCGAGACCTGATCATTATCAAAATGAATTCGTCCCGATACACCATTTAACGTCATGGGTGGCGTGTTGATCTCAACCTGATTATTCATCAAATCGGCCCACCCCCACGCTCGAACATCATGACCATGCGCAAAAGGAATCGCTAATTGGAACTGAGAATTGACCAGTCCACGTACGTCAATCGCGGTTAATGCAGCGCCAACGGAATCGACTAATGGGCTTGCGGTCATATAATCTCGCACCGCATTACCTTGAGCTTTCACCGTGGCACTGAGTTCTAACCAACCATCTTCAGACAAGTGAGCAATTTGTCCAACAATCCGCTCCGCCTCGACATCCATTAATGTCGCTGACCGAGAATCAAGGTACATGGATTCATTTTCAAACAGTAGATCTAGCTGTAGATCGGTGATCGCTGGCCAGGCGGTATCAAAGCTGAATTTCGCGTTTTTTAAACCGACCCAAGCTTGGAAAATACCGTTGTTATCCTGATAAGGAAACGCGGCTAGTTCGCCATACCAAAGTAATTTAGCGGTATCAACGTTACCGCCCTGAATCGATGTCGATAAGTAATCGGTAAGAGACTGGCCCAGTGCTCTCGTAGGTAAATAACGCCACGTTTCGCCCGCATTGTAGAGATCGGCTTCGGCATAAAAAGATAAGAAGGGCTCTCCTTGCGCCGGAAAATCAAGCCGAAATGCACCTAATACTTGAAGATCATCGGTCGCAGCGCTTACCTTATCGGCCCATAAACGCCAACCGTTTTCATCACGCTGCCACACCAGATCAACCGCGCCTTGACGCAGAGACAGCGGCGCTTGAAACACATCACCATAAGGCAGTGTTTCATCAGTCAAGCTCGCATGTATCACGGCGCTCTCTGCCGTCCCTCGGATAGTAGCTTGCAGATGCTCGATCCCGGGCAACAAATCCCACTGCTTAATCCCGCCTTGATTCACTCGAACAGAATACTGGATATCATCGTCTTGATTCACTGACAGTCGCACATCATCCAACAAACCATGGGGTTCTAAATGTGCAAGCCAGCTTTGCGCTGTTTGTGAATTTGGTATCAGTCTGACCAATGGCGTTAAGGTGGGTAGTGCCAGTTGAGAGACATTCAATCGCCAACCTTGTGGCTGCCAATCTAAAGCGAAATCCAATTCCGGCCATGGATTATCATCGGTTCGCAATTTGAGTGAGTGAGCGCTAACTTGCCAACCATTTTCTGTTGGAAAGAGTTGAACAATCCCCGACTCTAGCAGTAACTCATGCCATTCCGTATCATGCCACGCGAGCTCTGAAGGTTTGAGTTCAACATAACCATCAATAGGCTGATTATGCTGCAACGTGACCCAAGCATTAAAACTGATCAAACCACGCTCAATTCCCGTGGCATCAGCCAAATAACGCGTTAACCACGGACGGACTCGCAGTTTATCGGCACTGATATAAAATTGCCCCGAAACATCACGCAATGAACCATGATCTTTAAAGTGAGCACTAACTTTTAATGAGTTAATTTCGCTATCGGCTAAACTGATGATCCCTTCCGCGATGTGTTGACGCCCACGATTCTTCCAATGCAGTTTTTCGACATCTAATTGACGAAAGTCGCCCGCCATCGTTTGATAAAGAATGGTCGAATCTTGAATAGAAAAATCATCGAGCTGACGTAAGAATAAATCGTCTAAGCGCTGTAGAATTCGTCCTTGATCACCGGTTTGGTTTGATGGCTCATCCGATGCTTGGTTGATTGCCAACCAATCAACAGAACGAACATCGAGATTTAATTGATGAATAACGAGATTGGCCACCACAGGCGATCGCTGTCTGAAGCTTTCTAATAAATCAAACTCGACATCAATCCGTGCGGTTTCAAGTTGTATTTGACTGCCATCAGGCAGGTTCGCCTGAACCCCTTGCAGAGCAAGCGAAGGATGGGTATTACGCCAAAAGCCACGCACATCGGCAATGGTAATTTGAATTTGGGTTTGTTCACCAACCCACTGTTGAATCTCGTCTTTAAAACGATTCATTTCTGGTAAGACGATACGTAAAGTGGTGATGACCAAGGCCAGCACCACCAACAGACTTACCAGTAACCACAACACTATCCGCCTAAGGCGAGTTAATATCGAAAGCACTCACAATCCTACTTACATCATGACAACATCAAATTGCTCTTGTACATACAAAGGTTCCGCTTGAATACGAACTTGCTTACCAATAAACACCTCTAATTCCGCAAGTGAGTGAGACTCATCTCCTTGCAAGGTATCCGCGACGGCCGGTGAGGCATACACGACAAATTTATCGGCGTCATAAGCACGATTCACTCGGGTAATTTCACGTAAAATTTCAAAACAGACCGTCTCAACGGTTTTTACGCTGCCACGCCCTTCACAAGTTGGACAAGTCGAACACAGAACATGTTCAATACTTTCGCGAGTTCGTTTACGGGTCATTTCCACTAAGCCTAATTGAGTAAAACCATTGATATTGGTTTTTACTCGATCTTTGCTTAACGCCGCTTCAAGAGAGGCCAATACACGCTTACGATGGTCATCTGAAATCATATCGATAAAATCAATGATGATGATCCCGCCAAGATTACGCAGTCTCAGCTGGCGCGCAATGGCTTGAGTGGCTTCAACATTGGTATTAAAAATCGTTTCTTCGAGATTTCGACGCCCAACAAAAGCCCCAGTATTGATGTCCACGGTGGTCATCGCCTCAGTTTGATCAATGATCAAGTAGCCACCCGATTTGAGCTCAACTTTTCGTTCTAACGAACGCTGAATCTCATTCTCGGTGTCATACATATCAAAAATCGGCTTATCGCCTTCATACAAGCTTAATTTATCGGTCAGTTCAGGGACGTATTCAGAGGTAAACTCAAGCAAATTATCGAACTCTGTTCGCGAATCGACCAAAATCTTGGTTAACTCAGTACCAACAAAATCACGCAAAATTCGTTGCGCTAGGCCCAGCTCACCATACAACGTGGTACGCGTTTTGTATTTCGCACGCCGCTCGATGATTTTGGTCCATAGCCGTTTTAAAAACGCAGCATCTTGTGCTAACTCTTTTTCATTCGCCCCTTCGGCTGCGGTACGAATAATAAAGCCGCCATGTTCATCACAATATTGACCGACGACACTTTTTAAACGATTTCGCTCTCGCTCACTTTCAATGCGTTGCGAAACACCGACATGAATGGCACCCGGCATATAAACCAAATAACGAGAAGGAAGCGTGATATCCGTGGTTAAGCGAGCGCCTTTGGTGCCTAATGGATCTTTCACCACTTGCACCACAATATCTTGCCCTTGACGCACGAGCTCAGAAATGTCGCGCACCTTAAACTGTTGCTTCTCGTTTTCAGCAACGCATTCCGTGTGGGGCACAATATCAGAGGCGTGCAAAAATGCCGCTTTATCTAAACCAATATCAACAAACGCCGCCTGCATACCGGGTAAGACACGACTGACTTTACCTTTATAAATATTCCCGACAATACCCCGTTTGGCTTCGCGTTCTATGTGGATCTCTTGCAGTACTCCACCTTCAATCATCGCTACCCGAGTTTCACTTGGGGTAACGTTTAACAACAACTCCGCACTCATGAGCGCACCTCAATGATGTAAGTTATAAAAATTCGTGCAAGAGCTGGTCCGTTTCATAAAGAGGCAAGCCGACCACGGCGTAATAACTGCCTTCTATTCGAGTGACAAAGCGTCCCCCTAATCCTTGAATGGCATAACTGCCCGCTTTATCGCAAGGCTCACCCGTTTGCCAATAATGCTCAATCTCTGGTTCAGATAATGCTTTAAACCACACCTCGGTAGTGACCAGTATCGAGCGCTGGCGATCAGCACTGACCACCGTTACCGCAGTCATCACTTGATGGCTAGTATTAGAAAGCTGTAACAGCATGCGTCGAGCATCAGCAAAATCTTGCGGTTTTTCCAGCACTTGTTCATTCAAGACAACAATCGTATCCGATCCGAGTACAACCGCGTCTGAGTTAGCCATCGCCAACCCTGCGCGTGCTTTATCCTCAGAGAGACGTAACACATAATCTTGGGCAGATTCTTCTGTTTGACGCTGTTCTTGCACATTAGGCACGACAATATCAAAATCGTATCCCAACTGAGCCAATAGCTCACGTCGCCTCGGAGAACCTGAGGCGAGCAGTAATTTTTTATGGTTCATTTTATATTCCAATGGCGACGAATACGGCGCAGTAATAAAAACATCCATGGCCAAAGTATACAGCTAATCACGCCACTCCAGAGTGACAAAGGGTTAAAAGTGACATCTTGTATTAAAAACTCACCACAAAAAATCAGTACCTCTAACCCCATCGCTAATAAAGCAATCACAATCGCTTGCTGCCAGAGTGCCATATTACGCAGTAATAAAAAGTTAACCGCGACAAGGTAAATCACGATGGACATCATCATGCCACGAATGCCGAGTGTGGAGCCGAGTAAAAGATCCCACAACAAGCCCATGATAAATGCAGTACCGACATTAACCCGATGAGGTAAGGCCATTACCCAATAGCAGATCACTAACAGCAACCAAGAAGGACGCAGTAGATCTAATGTACCCGGCCAAGGGATCGTTTGTACAATTAGCGCTAATAAAAATGAGCCCCAAATCACTAAGCGGCTTGACCAATCATTGCGAGCCATGTCGTGCCTCCTTAAGCATATGTTGAGGCGTGGCTTGTAATACCTTTTGCTGCCGATCTTCATTCGGCCAAATCAACAGCAAATAGCGCAAACGGGTAAAATCAACTACCGGAGTGGCTTTGATCACGGCAAATTCACGTCGAGTATCTTTATCTACCTCAGCAAGATAAGCTACTGGATAACCTTCTGGGTAAATCCCTCCCAATCCAGACGTCACTAACATATCTCCTACGTTCATATCCGTACTGGTGGCAATGTGCTCAAGTTGAATCTCATCCGTTTGTCCATTACCGGAAGCAATCACACGAATATCGTTACGAATGTTTTGCACGGGTATGGCGCTATTAGGGTCGATTAATAGTAGAACTCGGCTATTATGTGCGGCGACAAACGTCACCTGACCAACAATCCCTTTTTCATTAATGACCGGTTGACCTTCATAAACGCCATCCACTCGACCTTTATCGATCACGACTTGATGACGATAAGGTGAGGTATCGACCCCCATCACCTCAGCAACCACTTTTTTCTCATCACGGACAAAAGACGACCCAAGTAACTTACGCAGACGTTGGTTCTCTTCACGATATTGATCCAACAAAATGAGATCACTTTTCAAGATCAATACTTCACGTTTTAAACCATGATTACTCTCCATCAGTTGCTGACGAGAGCTGAATCGATCATAGAAACCATCAAACATACTGCGCGGTAAATCAGCAGCGTATTGAATCGGCGCCACAGCACTGTTTAAGAGAAAACGGACCTGAGAGAAGGCATCTAAACGACTGTCAGCTAGCATTAAGCTGGCTGAAGCGATCACGGCGAAAAAGAGACGTTGCTGTAAAGAGGGTCCTCGACCAAATATAGGCTTCATGTTAAATAATCCCAAATGTTGATTCAGGCATCAGGCGACACCTGTACCCAAACAACTTGGCGTTGCAGCAAGGCGACAGGTAGACAAACCCCAACGCATAGGTAAATACTATGTGTTGGGGTCTACTAACTTAGCCAATACCACTAACGCTGCAAGCAGATAGGGCATTATTCGCCATTACTCGTCACTGAACAGATCGCCGCCGTGCATATCAATCATTTCTAATGCTTTACCGCCACCACGAGCAACACAGGTCAACGGATCATCAGCGATCACCACAGGAATACCCGTCTCTTCGGTCAATAAACGATCGAGCTCTTTCAGTAGTGCGCCACCACCGGTCAGTACCATGCCATTCTCAGAGATATCTGAAGCCAGCTCTGGCGGACACTGCTCTAAAGCGACCATTACTGCAGAAACAATTCCACTTAGCGGCTCTTGTAGGGCTTCGAGAATTTCATTGGAATTAAGGGTAAAACTCCGCGGAACCCCTTCCGCTAAGTTTCGACCACGCACTTCAATTTCAAGCACTTGATCGCCAGGATAGGCAGAACCAATTTCATGTTTGATTCTTTCTGCGGTTGCTTCACCAATCAAACTGCCGTAATTACGACGCACATAATTAATGATCGCTTCATCAAAACGGTCACCACCGATACGCACGGAAGAAGAATAAACAACGCCGTTTAGCGAGATAACCGCCACTTCGGTAGTACCACCACCGATATCGATCACCATTGAACCGGTTGGCTCAGAAACACGAAGACCAGCACCGATCGCCGCCGCCATTGGCTCATCAATCAAATAGACTTCACGAGCACCAGCGCCAAGCGCTGATTCACGAATCGCGCGGCGCTCAACTTGAGTCGACCCACAAGGCACACAAACCAAAACGCGAGGGCTTGGTTTTAATACGCTGTTGTCATGCACTTGACGAATAAAATGCTGTAGCATTTTCTCGGTGACATAAAAATCAGCAATTACGCCATCTTTCATTGGACGAATGGCAGAGATATTACCCGGCGTACGGCCAAGCATTTGTTTAGCCGCATGGCCGACAGCAGCCACAGTTTTACCACCGCGCCCTTTATCTTGGCGGATGGCAACAACAGAAGGTTCATTAAGGACAATCCCTTGACCTTTTACATAAATAAGCGTGTTGGCAGTACCTAAATCTATTGATAGGTCATTGGAAAACATGCCACGAAGTTTCTTAAACATAATCTTCGTTCGTCCTGCAAGGTGAATAAAATGAAAATTGCACTAAATGTACCAATGCCTTGCAATCACAGCAAGGCGTTGATCCATAAACATGAAGGAAAACCCATAATTTCTGACCATTCCCTAACTTAAGCATCGATCTGAGCGACAATAAGTCGCTTAATTGGTCTCACGCCACCAAATAACTCGGTCATTGCCTCGATATAAGCCAAATTGAACAACGCCAGTAACATTGTCATTCCATTCGGTATTTGATTGATCATAACTGCGCAACCAAGGTAAACCATGTTGTTCTAAATCAAGCAGCGCTTTGATCAGACCGCGATTGCCGGCACCAGGAGCACTATAGCTCAACGGCATAACCCCTTGGATCAGCCTTAATGGTTGTGGTTCTAATGGCAAAGTAACATTGACCAAAGGTAATGCCCCTGTTTGATTAACACTAAAATCGTCCGATTCAAAATCAAAGGCGCTCAAGGCAGGTAATAAAGTACAATCATCATAATTATTGGTCACAAATCCGGTTGAGGTATAATATTCACCGATTATTTTTTGCTGTAAGTCTTGAATTTCTGGTCCATAGACATCTTCAATGGTTAAGCGTCCCCAATACAGTGGCATGGTTTGGTCGATATTTTCAAAGGTATACTCCAAGCAGGACTCTGAGTAAGACGTTCGATAACAGACATCATCACTATCTCTTAGATCATCGATTGACAAGTGTAAATTAAAGTCTGCATTGAACGGAACCATCGGATCTATCGGTTTTTGATAACTAAGCTGCTCATCATTAAGTATTACACCACTCCCCAACGATGGTTGACGAATAACATTAGCATTAAGACTGATTTTCTCGACGGTTAAGCTATTAATATTATTAATATATTCTCGGTTTTCCCAATCATTATCATAGCGCCACCAATCGCCAATTAAATAATTAAGCGTATCAGAACCACTACCTGATTTAGGCTGTAAATAGAGGCCTGGATTGTTCGCATAACCAAACGGTTGGCCTAGGTAGGTAAAAGGTTGACCGCCTGTCGAACATGCAGCAGCCAATGTGACCGTCATCGGTGAGACAGCAAAATATGCCGGGATAAAACGCCCTATAGGCCCTGTTGAAGCAACAGCGATCGGCAAATTGGCGGCAATTAAATCTAGGCCAAGATAAGAAGTGGGTGGCACTAATGAAAAATCAAACACACCGACTTCATGTACACTCTGTTGGACCGTAGTAGAACTACCCAATTCGTGATGGTAATTGAGTGTGCCTATCGAACCCGCAGAACCATTGGAAGGTTCAACGAGCGTATGATTGAGAATAATAGACGGTTGCTGATAATTAATTACTCCCAAGTTATTGGTAAAATTATTATCTTCATTAGGTTCAGCAGCCACCGCTTTGATATTAAGATCAAACACTTCCCCAGCCCGAGCAAAAACCAAACAGCTTAAGTCAGCAGCAGAGCACTTTCCATCAGGGTGAGCGAGGTCATAAGAGTGATTAGCACTAAGCACCAATGCACGCGGCACACGAATAAAATTCGCTTGCCCCTCCAAAAGCAGGTCTTGCTCATCGCCACTGCCATTAAAACGGGCGTGCAAAGCTAAGCTCCCCGCCTCACGATAAGAAAGGGTGAAATCCGCCTCCCCATTTGCATCAAAACTCAAATTAATCGATGTGGCATTGCTAGATGATTGACCAATTAAGTTACTGTTAATTCCCACTGACATATCACTACTATTTGGATTGATATAACTACTCCAAAAATTCACCGGTTTAACTACATCGCCAAAACTGGGCACACATTGCTGTGAAGCATCATCTTTACGTACCGCTCTAATCCTAGCCATAACCGATTGATTAACATAAGCATGAGGAACATCGACAATGAAACCGCTATCAGAAAAAACTAATGAGCAGTTTTGTGCTGAATAGGCACCTGTGCCATATCGGCATAAGTTGGTAGAAAAAGGTTTCGCTGTAGGAGTGGAATTTTGTACTCCTACAGTCACACTTCCTGGAGTATTGCGCCTTAACTTTAGATTGGCTATGCCATTAGAAAAGTTAATCAGTGGGCCATTAACCCATCCACCATTAGCAGAAGGAGATGCATTGGGACTTAAATTAACGCTAACTGGCTGCTGATAAAGCTCACTACAGTTACTATTAGCACAAGCTTGAATTTGCACATCAGCAGCATCGCAAGTTAACCCATTGGACGCTGGCAAAGTAAAACGGAAATGATCAACCTGCTCACCAACCTCACGGGATTTTAAAGCACAAACTCGGAAATTATCGATTTCATGATGATTAACGGAAGCTCCAGTAGAGCCCGCCAAAGAAAGCAAGAAATCATCAGGAATAGCTCCTTGTGAAGAATTTTCCAGCACATTAAACCAGTTGATTAATGTGCTTCTCGTATTATTTACTTGACGATCAATCCTTGCCCACACAACACCATCAATACGCGAATCAATAACAATAAAATACCGATGACTAGGTCCAGGCCCAGCAAAAGAACACGAAAACAAACCACAAACTCGACGAACGTCTAGTCGTGGACTCAAGTTAGCAGAAGTTCCTCGTAAGTAGCGATAATTAGCCATTTCAGAACCACGAACAGCCACTGATTGTCGACGCAATCCCGGGCCACCAATTCTTCCTTCGGTAGGATTAGAAAAGTTGCCCCACTCATCTAAACCAAAACCAAGCCATCCTCCGGCAAAACCAGGTGCACTAGGACTAGCATCAGTGCGTGGAGCATACCCCAGCGAGCCACCGAAACCACCAGTACGAGGGGTAACCGTTGCATCGGAAAAAATAATAGCGACCCCATCAGCACCGTCACCTGTTAAATCAGCCCAAGCATAATAATCAAACTCGACTTCCACTAAATTGCCAGAGGCGGGAAAAACTCGCTGATAAGTGACTGCTGTCGCTTGATTGTTAACTGCTTCAGTCAGACGTAAACGATTACTCGCAATACTGGGAGTAAAATTACCGCTACTAGTAAAAGGTACCCAGTTTTGCCCTAGGCTTGAGCGATTAAAATTATCGGTAAAACAAGCGTAACCTTGTTGTTGAAACTGATTAATTTCGCTATCTGCGTTCATTCTCAGTTGACGGACGGTCACTCGACCATTGATCGTTGAACTACCATTTAGCGTTAATTGCTTAGCGCTATATACATAACCATTAATTAAACTACTACC
This sequence comes from Vibrio sp. V33_P6A3T137, assembly GCF_009904835.1. Classification (NCBI taxonomy): domain Bacteria; kingdom Pseudomonadati; phylum Pseudomonadota; class Gammaproteobacteria; order Vibrionales; family Vibrionaceae; genus Vibrio; species Vibrio sp. V33_P6A3T137. The sequence goes on from NZ_WXWK01000139.1 coordinate 73,133, forward strand.
ATTTAATTGTATGTCATCATAAGCAACAACCGTTAACGTCCCTGCACCAGAAGGATTAAAACTACTACTATTAATACCAACACTGTTACGGATAAAAATACGTACATCACCATCAATTATCAGTTGACCATTTTGAGCAAAATTAGCTGATTCGAAAAAATAATCGCCAGACGTTAATACTGCGGTTGAATCTTGATTTAACTGAAAGTTTTTCACACGATAAGGGTTAGTATTTTCTAGAAATGTTAACGAACATCCTGACGATAAATTCACTTGATTTAAATTGGTACTATTCGTCGTTTGAGTATTGGAGCATTGAATGTTGGTACTCGAGCTCCACGTTGGAAAAGCATTTCCTGCTGATAACGATAACGAGGGAATCGATGATATTCCTGTTACTGTACACAACTGCCCATCACACCCATTAGAAGGACGATTAGCGTTGATTGAACAAAATTGCAACGGATTTCCACTGGTACCAGTAATTTGGGATTGATTAAAGTGAGTAAATTGATCCGATGGTGCACCACTACAACTGCCGTGTGATTGAGCAACACTAGGGAAGTAAATCGTATTATCAATAAGTTGAAAAGCATAGCTCCACTGACTAATGAGCAATAAAGGACAAAACACCAATAGCGATAACCATGATTTAATTCTCACCCCTCACCCCCACTTGAATTGTCCGTTGCCATGACCAGCCGCCACTGCTGCATTGTCCGTCGCTGGTGATTTGCAGTACCGTTTGCTGATTATCTAACACACCGATATATTCACAGCTGACTTGCGCCTTACATTGCGCTAAGCCATCACCCTGAAACTCAATATTACGTGTAACAGGTAGATAAACGGGTACTGGAAGCTGAGCTTGTGATTCAGCTGCGCGACAGCTACTTTGTGCATTATCTTGATAATAGCGGCTAATCGCGATTTCTGCTGCCGAACGGGCGGCCATTTCGGCGCGAGTGCCCATCACCATAGACACCAACTGCTGACTATTACGCTGTTGATTACGATTAGCGACCGCGGCGACAAAGCCGACCACGACGATGATAAAAATAACGATCACCAAGCCGCTGCCTTGCTGGCTACGGCGTATTGTAGATAAGCGCATCATGATCAAACCTCACCTCTTCACCGCGATCAGCAAAGGTTAACTCAATTTTAATTAGGCCATTACGTTGTAAACTAGGAGCATCAACGACAAAGTTAGCCCTACTAATATTCTCAGCCATCAAGACGCCAGAGCCTAATTGAGCTGGCGCTAATTGACTGCGAGTTAATGGATAGCCTTGATAGCGATAGATTCGTTGTTCACTACTGATGTAACAATAGGCCACGGGATCACGATACAGATAAACCCGTCGTGCTGGCGATTGCAGAATAAATAAGGTTTCACGTGTTAATGTCACCTCAATTTCCGCTCTGTTTTCAGTAGTGATTGATACGTTATTCGTTAACTGAGCAACTTGTCTTGGCGGGGCAGGATCGCTTAACGACTGGCGTAGCGGCTGCGCTTGGGTTGGAAACACCACGAGTCGATCCCCTTGCAGCAGGTTCTGTTTTTTGAGAGGTAAAAACTTCAGTTGTTCCGTGTTATTAGCCAATTGACTATAAATGCCGCTATTAATAATCGGCAAAAACTCAATGCAGTTATTCTCGACGATGACACTATTGGGCACCGCCTCACGAATTTCTCGGCTCAACCGCTCTGTAATAAATCGCCCTTGCTGAATTAACGCTTCACGAGACGAACTGGTCGCCGCGATCCCCATCGCTTGACCGGCAACATTGCCCAAAAACAAGCCAACAATGCCGAGTAAAATAATCGCAATCACCATTTCCATTAAGGTGAAACCACGCACCATCAGTAGTTCCCCTTAATCGCGGCAAACGGGTAGCGATTGCCTTGTGAATCAATAATCACCACATCGATGCGTTTATAATTGGTGGCAACGGTAGCCGCTTGTGCAGAAAAAACACCGCCATTGTCCTGCACATAAAACACAGCCACTTCTACCTGATAACGACGGTATTCATCGGCTCGGTCTTCTCCCAACACATCCACCACCGAGCCACTTAAACCATGAAAATCATCTACATCGTTGTATAACGTTCGGTTGCTTTCTCCAGCCGTAATGTCAGGCCCAAGTAAAACAGGCTCCGTGCAGAGACGCTCTGGCGGACCACTCAATAAACATTCCGGCAAGCCACCATTGGGGCCTGAATTGCGATCAAACTGACGACCTAAAATTTCATCCAATACTGCTCTGCCTAGCTCAGCGGCTTTGACTGCAATCACCTGCTCGGCGCTCTGCTGCGAGCGCGGATAAAGCGCCGCTGCCAAGCCAGTAATCGCAATCGCGGTGATGGTGATGACAATGATCATTTCTACTAGGGTAAAACCACGCGTTCGATTAATTGACTTAACAGGCATAAATATAGCCCTCAGTATTAATACACACTTGGCGCTGATCGCTTGCACTGGAAATGGTTACGGTACAGGGTGAAGCGGTGCATTGAGCGGCGCGGCCAAGGGAGTCAAAATTAAGATAACCGTGAGGTGGAGAAAGGCTTAACGTTACACCACTGGGTGCTTTTACCCAAGAGACATCGTTATCGACAGCAGCAAAAGCAGCTCCGCAATTACCTGCTTCAGCCTGTGGTGATATTTGACCAGCTTGGTTAGCGGTGACTAACCAGCGATTACAATAACCCGCGCGCTGCATGGCGCGGTTTTGGGTTAAACGCAGTGAGGCGAGAATTTCTTGTTGGCTGGTGAGCACAGCGACCGAACTGGTGCCCGAATAACGGCTGGCCGCATAGGCAGACAGAATACCGAGCAAGAGAATAACCACGATCAGCTCGACTAAGGTAAAGCCCAATGTTCGACCAATAGATTGTCGCATCGCTGTCTCACTGAATCGGGATCTTACGGAAAACGAGATTCCATTATAAATAACAGGCACAAATACAGGTGACTTAAACGGTCACCTGTATTCTATTCATAAACCGCTTATTCTCTATGCTTAGCAACCAGAGAATACTTGGGTAGTCGGAGCCGCTGACGAGGTCGCTTGAGTATAAATAACATTACAGGCAGCGCTCGTTGTTCCCCAGTTGGTGTTACCTTTGAATGAATAATGTATTGATAGAGGATCAGTTGCGGGGCTTGGCAAGTGAGCATCCCAATCTGAGTCAAGGCCAATAACTGCTTTACCGATACCTTCAGCCGTTGCTGCTGGATAACCATAAACAATAGCTATATTATCACCGGTTAGAGTAGCAGCCGCTGAAGTTTCTAAGCCAGCTAACGCTGCCTTACCGTATACAATTCCGCTCGCACCATCAATAGCTCCCTTAAGACCTTGCAGAGAAGCTTTACGTGCATCGCCTTGAAAATTTAAAAATCGTGGAGCTGCCGTTACGGCGAGGATGCCCAAAATTACGATCACCACTACCAATTCAATTAGGGTAAAACCGCCTTGTTTTTTCATTATGACTCTCTCTCTATTCTTGATTTAATTAACAATTCATGATCGGGTTAATTTAAGGTCACCGTCACTCGTCCGGTAGTAATTTCATACACAAATTGGTGTGCGGTTTTTCCCTCTTGCTGGACATAAACGCACTGCCACTCTGCACTATTCGCTCGCGCGAGATAACGCAAATTATTACTTTCCCCCGCCTGAGACGCGCTGGCCACTGGCGGTGGGTTTTGTAATAAATTTTCCATCAAATCGACACAGATTTGATCGGTTAAGCCGGAAGGAAAGCTGCCGTTATTATTCACGGCGATCGGATAACCATCTCGAAACCCCGTTGCATTACCGCTGCTGTCTTGGGCACGCGTGAGCCAAAACTGCACGCCATCGTAATCAATACTGTTTTGATTTTGCTCACCGGAGGCGACACTCGGTCGCGATTTAGCTTCCCATTGCGCTCTGGCAGATAACACCCCAGTCGCAAAGCCACCGGCAACGCCTTCAATACTGGCTTTTTTCGCTTCATCAGTCACATCAAGAAATTTCGGTAATGCCGCGACGGCTAATAGGCCAATGATCACAATGACAATCACTAACTCAACCAGAGAGAATCCCTGCTCTGATGGTTGCGTTATATGCTGCCGATGATACAAATTAGGCATCGTCGTAAAAGTGGTAATTTGCATCGATGACCTCTGTAATACTTTACCTATGATGATGATTATAGAATGAAATACAGTAATAAACTGTGCTGAGCAGATAAATTTTTACATCGTCTTAAAAATAAGACTAATGATAACGCACGTTAATTTCATCACCGCGGCATAACATTAACCTTTCAGAGCATCGAGCATGCCCCACATCGGTAAGAAAATACCAAGGGCAAGCACCAACACCATGCCAGCGACTAAGGTTAATAAAATTGGTTCAATTCGTGCGGTGAGGGTTTTTAATTCATAATCGACTTCACGATCATAAAAATCAGCCACTTCAAGTAATAACTCATCAATCCGGCCCGTTTCTTCCCCCACCGCAATCATCTGCAGCACTAACGGAGTAAAAATATTGGCATTGGCCGCGGTCACTGAGACACTGGTCCCCGCTTCGATCTCACTTTTCATTTTTAGAATCCGATTCTCTAAAAACTTATTTTCCAACGCTTCAGCCGATAAAGAGAGCGACTGGTTGAGCGGCACCCCCGCTTTAAGCATTAAGGAAAAAGTGCGAGAAAAACGGGCTAATTGCGCGCGATTAACAATTCCACCAACAATCGGCATTCGTAAACGAAATTTATCCCACGTTTCAGCGCCACGACGAGTATTGATCCACGTCCGGAATGCAAACAATAAGGCAACTATCGCTCCTATCATCACCATCCAATAATTAACAAAAAAATTCGACATGCCGATTAAAATTCGCGTCGGTAACGGCAGATCAACCCCGAAACGACTGAACATGGTGGTAAATTGTGGGATCACTTTTAGGTTAAGGATAAACATCGCCAAGGTGATAAAACTGATCACAAAGGTTGGATAACGCATAGCAGTTTTAATTCGTTTACGGGTTTCCACTTCCTGCTCATAGTAATTCGCTAACTGCAGCAAAGCCTGATCCAGACGACCGGTATTTTCACCAACATTGATCATTGAGACAAACAGCGGACTGAAAACTCGACTGTGCATTTGCATTGCCGCCGATAAACTGCGGCCATTGGTCAGTTCTCGGCCAACTTCTTCTAATGCTCGCTGTAACTGCTTATTGGAACAATTTTGAGTTAAGCCACGCATCGAGCGCAAAATCGGCACTCCCGCTTTCGTTAGGCTATAAAGCTGACGACAGAAAATCACCAGAACCTCAAGCGGCAGCGAAGGCATAAACCACGCTTGCCAATCAATCGACGGCGTTTGACTGGATGATTTAGCAGTGATCGCTGTTGGAATAATGCCTTTACTGAGCAAGCTTTCGGCGGCCAAATTTTCTGTTGCCGCTTCAACGGTGCCCGAAGCTTTACTGCCGTCAGCATGTCGTCCGGTATAGTGGTATCTCGGCATAATCTACTCTGCCTCCTAGAGATGAATCGGCTGATTAAGGCCGGAAATATCCCCTTCACCCAGCGCCATCACTTCATCTAAACTCACAATGCCTTGCAAAGCCAGATCCATCGCGGAAGCTAATAAAGGCTTGTATCCTGCTGAAGCGCGAGCCGCTTTAGCAAAGCCTACTGCGTCGTTTGAGCGCAAAGCATCCATCATATGCGCTTCGAGTTCCAACATTTCAAACACCCCGATCCGTCCTCGGTATCCGGTTAGGTTACAGCTTTGACAGCCTCGCCCACGCATAAAGGTCGCCGACACTTGGTTAGGAAAACGTACATTCAACCATTGCTGGCGAGCAGCATCGAGAGTCTCTTCGGTTTTGCAATCTGGGCAAACTTTACGGATCAGACGCTGCGCGACCACGGCACGCACAGCACTGGCGACGAGGTAACCGGGAGCGCCCATATCAATCAAGCGTAATGCACTATCGATCGCATCATTGGTATGCAGCGTACTTAACACTAAGTGACCGGTTAACGAGGCACGTAAACCGATTTCGACCGTTTCTTGGTCACGCATCTCACCGACCAAAATAATGTCTGGGTCTTGACGTAAAAACGTTCGCAGTAAGGTTGAAAAATCCAAGCCAATTTTAGGATTCACTTGCACTTGATTGAGGCGAGGAATGCGATACTCAACCGGATCTTCTGCCGTGAGGATCTTTTTACCCGCTTCATTAAGTTCCGATAATGCACCATACAAGGTGGTGGTTTTACCCGACCCTGTCGGGCCGGTGACTAAAATCATTCCGTAAGAGCGTTTGAGTTGCTTACGTAAGCGCAGGAGTAAATCCTCTGGTAAACCAGATTCTTCCAGTTTACGTACGCCACTGGTTTGGTTAAGCAAGCGCATCACCACCGATTCGCCATATTGCACAGGCATGGTCGATAAGCGGATATCCACCGATTGCCCCTTGGCACGAATATTAAATCGCCCATCTTGCGGTAGGCGTTTTTCGGAGATATCTAAATTGGCCATCAGTTTAAGACGTAGAACTAAGGCTGAGGCGATATTGACTTCATTAAGTAGGGTTTCATGTAATACCCCATCAATTCGCTGCCGAATGCGCAAAATATTGGCATCGGGCTCAATATGAATATCGGATGCGCCAACTTGAATCGCATCTTCAAACAGTGAATTGATCAGTTTAACTACCGTGACATCTTCGGTTTCCTCACCGGAAATGGCGTAATCAAACGCGTCATTTTCTTGATGTTCTGCTTGCAAACGTTCAGCAAATGAAGCGATTTCTTTCGTACGACGATAGTAGCGATCAAACGCTTCAACCAATTGCTTTTCTGGCGCAATCGCAAACTCAAATTGATAGTCAGACAATTGATTGAGTAATGATTCTTGTGCAAAGAGATCCGCAGGATCACTCATAACCACTCGCAATAGATTGCCTTGCTTGCTCATCACCAAGGCCCGTAAACGCCGCGCATGAACTTCAGGGAGGATTTGTACTGCATCAATGTCAACATGAGCGCGATTAAGATCAATCAGCGGAATAAACAGTTGCTGAGATAAAAAGCTAAGCATTTGTTGCTCGGTGACAAAACCAAGCTCAATTAAGGTAGCGCCTAATTTACTGCCTGTCTGCTTTTGGGCCGCCAGTGCTTGTTGCACTTGTTGCTCAGTAATGATCCCTTCTTCAACCAAGAGATCCCCAAGACGCTTTCTAAGTTTAATTTGCAAGATTCGTCTCCTCGCTATGAGTCAGCGCTTGTAAACGTTCACGAATAAACTGGTGAGATTGAGAGGATAACCCGACATGGTTCAATGCTTGTTGATAAGCGTACTTCGCTTCGCTCCATTGCGCTAAACGCTCTTGAGTAATCGCCAAGCCTAGCCACCAGCGTCCATTGCTCGGTTCTTGCTCCGCCAACAATCGATAACTCTGCAAAGCGATATCATCGACTCGATTGCGCTGAGCAACTGCCGCTCGCAGCGATAAATACTCAATCGATGGGTTAGCGGGTAAATACGCGAGTGGAGTCAGCGCCGCTTGACTTTGATCTTCTTTGAGTAGCATTCGAGCAAGCGCAATGCGTAACGTTTCTCCCTCATGATTGAGTTGCATCCCACGTTGCAACAAATCAAACGCTTTTCTTAATTCACCTTTACCATAATACAGTGCAGCCAACTGTTGACGCACTCCTTCATCTAAAGGGGTATGACGTAACGCTTCACTGTAACCATTCACGGCTTGGTTAAAATCATTATGTGCCAGCGCTCGCTCCGCGCGAGCTACGGCTTTATGGGCTAATTGCTCTGGCGTTAGCTGTACCGATTCAATCGACATCTGAGCAACGGCGATGTCGGGAACATTCGTAACCGTCGTGGCTGGCGCTTGTGCTGTTTTTACTCCGCTCAGCGCGGGCACACTGCGCTCTTGCAAAGCCGCTAAAGGAGCGATTGGAGCAGAAACCGTCTGCGACGCTGAATTAGATTGAGAAACCTCTGGCGATACCCTTCGCGTAGCCGAAGCCACCCGATACACAGGAACCGCGGGCATCTGAGTATTTTGAGTCGGTGAAGACGGCATCGAGACTTCAAGATGATTCTCAGTCAGCCTAGGGGAAGCGGTGACCGACAGCGAATGGTGGCCATTAGAGGCATCTAACGAGGTCGCTTGCCAAGAAACGGCCCACCCACCGACAGCAACACTCACCGCAAAACCCGCCAGTGCCCATACCCAAGCAGGACGAGCAGCGACAGGAGCGACCTTAGCTCGCTCTATACCCGCTAAACCATTCGGTTGCTTAGTCACCAATTGCGATAACGCTTTATTAATCACACTCATTGCTGACTCCATCCCCAAAACAGCGGGGTTTTAAATTTAGGTTTACAAGTATCAAACGTATCATGAATCGCATCAAATACATGGCCATTGGAAACCGAAGGTTGTTGAGCATAAAACGCTAATAATAAGGCCTTATGGCTTACCTGATTTAATAAACGAGGAATGCCGTGACAGGCTTTCCATAACGCTTTTTTCTGTCGGCGAGAAAATAATGGCTGCTGGCAACCTGATTTTAATAAACGGTTATCAATATAAGCCATTGACTCGGCCAACGATAACGGTCGCAAGTGAGCACTAAAGGTGATCCGCTGACGAAATTGCCTTAAGTGATGTTCTGCCAATCGACGATCAAGTTCGGGTTGTCCCAGTAAGACAATTTGTAACAGCTTACTCTGTTCAGTTTCTAAATTGCCAAGCAATCTTAAGGTTTCGAGCCCTTCATCTTGTAAAGCCTGAGCTTCATCCACAATAACCACTACTCGTTGCCCTTGTTGATGGCACGCCAATAGCCGAGTTTGGATAGCTTCAATCAGTTGCAACTCTGGCACGTCAGGCAATTGCAATTCATTGGCAATAGCGCGGCGTAATTCCGCGCCGGTTAACAGCGGATTCGGCAAATAGAGCCAAAGGATCTCGTCACTCATATGGGTCAATAGCATCCGACAAACCATGGTCTTTCCTGTGCCGACTTCTCCGGTCACTTTGACGATCCCTTCTCCCATCGTCAACGCACCACTGACGGTTTGAATCGCTTCATAGTGAGGTGCCAGCCCCAAAAACAACTGCGTATCTGGGGTGAGATGAAACGGTAGCTGCTCAAAACCAAAGTGTGCTAAATACACGGCTGATTTATCTCCCCCGATGAACACGACGCGTGACGACCAATCACTATTGGGAATCAGGAAACCATTCTTGCAATAAGTCTCGTGAACGTTCTAACTCTTTTTGCCACGTATTAACCCCAACGACTGTCGGCTTGAGTAAAATCACCAACTCCGTTTTTTGGGTCACATTGGAGGTTTGGCGGAACAGATGCCCCAATAGTGGAATATCACCAAAAAACGGCACCTTAGAAGTTTGATTCATGGTATTCGATTTCATTAACCCACCAATCACGACCACATCGCCATCTTGTGCTCGAATCACCGAATCAGACTCACGAATTGAGCTACGCGCTAACGGTAAAGTAATGATTCGATCGTTAAATTGCACCGATTTCTTCTGCTCTTCCACTTCAATCACCGAAGGGTGAACATGCAGAAATACATACCCATCATCGTCAATTTGCGGCGTCACATCGAGTGAGATACCCGAGAAAAATGGGGTTAATTGAATATTGGGAGCGACGTTAGCATTATCACCAGTACCGACTTCACTAGTCAGGTCAGTCACATAATATTCATCGGTGCCGACTTTAATCACTGCTTTTTGGTTATTAGCAGCCGTGACTCGCGGGCTAGACAGGACATTAAGATCGCCTTGCGTCGACATAAAACTTAGCACTGCATCAAAACTGCCACTTTTGACAACCAGATTGGTCTGCCCACCTAACAACGTACCAATCGCATCCATCCCCGGTAAGCTAGAGACTGGATTAGATATAACCCCCTGACCTAACTGGTAATTATTGCCATTAGATGAAAAGGTTTTTGACCAATTAATCCCTTGTTGGAAACCATCATTTAATGTCACTTCAAGAATTTTCGCTTCAAGGATCACTTGACGCTGAATCCGTAAATGAGACATATCGAGAAATTGGCGAACCTCACGAATTTCGTCTGGGTAAGCGCGCACGGTGATCACTGACGCTTGTGGTGTGACCATTACACTCTGACCACTGCCCGACCCAATTAATCGACCAATGGTACTTTCTAATTGCTGCCAAAAATTACTTTCACTGATGGTTTCAATTTCCGTTCCCCCACGGGAAGCATTATTATTGCTTGAACCGGTATTATTACTTGAATTGTTGGATGAAGTCGGGTTAGTCACCGTTCCGGTACTGATTGACGTAATGGAGCGTCCACTACGCTGAAATTGCAAATAATCCACCGGTATAGTGACCGTTCTTAACCCAGCAGGATAGACTTGTAGCACTCTGCCGACTTTTTCGACTTCAAAACCATACAAATCTCGCACCACCGCCAGCACTTCATCTAAAGTCACATTGCTTAGGTTCAAGGTAATCTGCCCAGCAACCGCAGGATGAATGGCGACGCTGTAGTCACTACCTTTAACCAAACTAGTGAAAAAAGCGGCGGCATCAACTTGGTTAGCTTGCACTCGAAAACGAGCAATATGCAGCGGCTGCTCACGGCTTCTGTCGACTAACTCAGGCATTAAATCTGCTTCAACAGAGGCGGGTAACTGTTGTAGTTGGCGACTATTGGCCTCATTAATTGCTTCGTTCAAGGCTTGCTTTATTTCCACCGGATCTCGGTGCCCCATAGCGCAACCCGCTAAAGTGGTAACCATTACTGCGATAACAACTTGACGCATCATTTTTATACCCTACTCTTTGATATCCAGCGAAAATAACTGCAGTTGCCAAGTCTGCTGCCCTTTAGTTAACGTCACCTGCTCCTCACTGACTTGCTTAACCCGATAGCCATCGATCTCATCGCCTGTAGACAATACTTGTTGATTAAGCGTTGCGTAACAAGCTTGCTGGCAAACAATGCTCTGCAATTCAGGCAATGCCGTGGTCACGGATGATACCGCACCAGCGTTAGAGGAACGTCCTCCGAGAGGCGCTGTCGGATCTTGGGCGGCGATGGCACAGGAGCTCATCAACACCATCAGTATTGCGCTATATTGAATGTTAGCCACCGATGAACTCCTTCTGCGTACCGAGCGTGTACACTTCCAGTAACAGTCTCGCTTGTGGATGCTCGCCTACTTGATAGTGAAAACGTCGCCAATAATAACGAACCGGTAAGTTCTCTAACGCCTGTAAATAATCACGAATCGCAAAATAGCTACCTGTTAGTTCGATACGCACCGGATGAACAAAGTAGCGTTCGGCCCCCACCACAGGCTCTTGGAGAGCAATCGGCTCTGCGGGTAATGAAATTAAACTTTCCAATTTCAATCGCTGGCTTTTTTCTAACACTTCCTGCAATAGTGAGGCCATTTGTGACGGAGAAACTAAGCTGCCGACTTTTTCCGCTAACTGCTCTGTTAATTGATGGTGATAAGCTTGTAATTGAGCGAGCTCAATGTCGATATCCGCATCCGGATTGGTACTGAGTTGATGTTGTAACTGTTGGATAGTGTTTTGCATACTTTGCTGATGAGTTTGCAAACTCATCAAACGATTGGTTTGCATTTGATACTGAGCAAGCAAAGGATCAACCAGCCAAGTTTGTATCGATAATACAATGATCACCAATCCACACAGACTGATAAGTCCCTTTTCGCTGTTTTTTCGCTCAGAAAATAGATGACTGAGCGTTTGCCAATATTGACTCATTATCTCGCTCCTTGCTGAGTTTTCAGTTCAAATGTCACCAGATCTTGCTCATTGCGCCCCATGGTTAAACGTTCAAAATTACGGCCGACTAACGGCGTTTGCTGCTTAAATTTACCGATCCAGTACGGGATAACTTTAGCTTCGGTAGCTAAGCCTTGAATATCTAACCGATTGGGAGAAATCTCGATATGAGTCAGCGAAATATCACGATGAGCGACGCTCGCTAACGCGTTCATGATTCCTGAGTAACCTTCTTGCTGGCTGTGTGTAAATTGATCCATTGCGCTTAGCGAAGCTTGCTGACCTGCAATCTGCCGTTTTATACGTTCGATGGCCGCAACTTTTCCTGCCGAAGGACGATGTTTGGCTTGTTGTTGCTGAAGCTCTGCCAATTGTTGATTCAAACGATCCGTCTGTTGCTGAGCCAACGCAACCTGCTGATCCAATTGAGTGGTTTGATAAGCGTAAAAACCAGCAACCGCCAACATGACTAGCGTGATACCACTCAGTGCTACGATAACATTACGTAGAGAAAAGTGATCGGTCTTAGGATGCAAGTGCCGCGGATAAAAGTTTAATGTAGGCCGAGTCATTAAAGGCAGATAATGAGCTAATACCTGCCCAGATAACGGCGGTTGTTGCTCTTCAGATAAAGGGCTCGCTTTAACGTTCAGCCGTTCATTCAGTGCCGCCACTAATTGGGTATGATCTTCATCATCACAGCACACTTTAAGCTGATGGAGCGCGACACCCTTTAATTGCGAAGAGAGGTAATCAATTGAGCGTTGGAGTTCAAGCGCTAAGCCATCCAATTGCAATGCTGGGCTCGTTTCCCCAGTCACTGGCGCGACCACACCACGTAAAGTTCGCTGAAAATAACAACGCTGGTCAACAAAGGCATCTAACTTAAATTGGCCTTCTCTGCTGCGTTGTAATAATAAAAAGTGTGGCGTTTGAACGCTGTTAGCCCAAATCTCTTGCTCAGGGATCACTTGCCCTAATTGGTAGCCAATGCTTTGTAACGCTTGGGCAAGCTCTAGAATAACCTTAATACTGATCACATAAGCTTGGATTTTGTTACTGCCACTTAACTCATAAGCATCAGCGACAATCTCAGTGGGTTTTTCACTGATCAAATCTTTGAGCAAAAAAGGCAGCGCACCAGACCACTCTTCGCGTGGCACTGCTGGCTTATCCATTTGATAACATTGGTATAGTTGAGCGTGCAACACCACGTCCACGACATCACCCTTAACGGGATTGGCTTGCAGCGCTTGACACAGAGAAGTTAACCAAGCCCCGTCTCTGAGCGGATAACGCGTCGCAAGAGGGGAGTCTTGAGTAGCAGAGAAATAAATCGCGTCCGGCTGTACAACCGCAAATAATTTGCGGTCTTGCTGCGCTCGACGAGTGATTTTATGAAACAGCGTATTCATCTTCATTTTTCTCTACTTAGTCCGCCATCGATTTCTTTTGCCCGGCTTGACAGAGGGCTGTTCAGTACTGGGAGCCACAATCCAAGGCTGCTCTGCAGCAAACCATCGACCTTGTCCACCATGAATACCAAGGGCAATTAACATTTGCCATTCGGCTTGCGTTTCCACTCCCACAGCGATCACTTGGGTACTGGTTCCCCCGCACACTCCGATCATACTGCGCACAAACAGTTGATTCTCGTGCCGTTGATCAATATTTTTAATTAAGCTGCGGTGTAATTTAAGATAATTAATTCGTAAATCTTTAATGTAATGAGTCGCAACGATCGTTCGTCCCGCTTGACCAACCACCAATTTACATCCCAACCCCGCAATCATTCTTAGCACTGGACGCATATAATCTAAATGTTGCACTAAACGCCCCTCAGCAAACTCAAAAGACAACCGAGTGCGTAAAGCATAAGGTAACTGCATGATTTCATGACGAAACCAACGCCAATAGTGTTTATCGGCAAAGGGAACAACATGTAAATTAATCGAGTAATGCTCTGTCGATGCTTGGTTTTTCAATAATTGTAGTACACGGACGAAGACTGCGCGATCAAGCATCGCTTCGTAACCAACGGTTTCTAAAGCAGAATTAAAACGTGAGGCCTTGAGCATGCCTTGGACAGGATCATAAATGCGGACAAACAGCTCATCGTGAATCAATGTTAATTGATTCTCTTCGCTAATTAAATAACACGGCTGCCGGAATAAACGAATTTTCTCAGGAATGAGACTTTGTTCGAACAAGGTTCGCCAGCGTACGCTACCGCGCTCGTCATCCACCGTAACCAACTTCTTAAACCGGCTCCACGCATTACAGCCTTGCATCTGCGCACTACGTAACGCAGTTTCTGTTTCATCAATGATTCGTCCACGTCGTTCGCCCTCTTGGTACATACTCATTCCAATATGGAACCAGTTTTCTCGTTCTAAAGGATAAGGCGGGCTTAGGCGCTCAAGCAATTTAAGACATTGGCTCGCCACATGACTGACATCTTTAGAGGTTTGGTGAGGCATAAAAATCGCGAAGACCGAGTCATAATAACGTGACAGAACCACATCAGGATAACGGGCAATGACATTTGCAATACATTCACCCACTTCAACGATAAAATCATCAATGATGACTTTTCCTTGCTGCTCACGCGCGGTATCCAGTTCATCGAGCCGGATCATAATGACCCCACCACGAGCACCACTTTCCAGTAAAGCTGATTCTAATTTGCTATCAAACAGAACTCGATTGGCGGCGCCAGTCAATTGATCAAGAAAGGTTTGACTACGAATAAAGCTATCAAATCGACTTCGCTCTTGACGAGCATCTTGTAGCTCTTCAATCAGTACATCGATAGCTTCACTCGCCGTATAAGGCCACTCTCGTTCATCTCCTTTGGCATACTGCTCAACACGTCCGGCTAAAATCATCCGTCCGCGCTCTTCCAATAACTCAGACCCTAATAACTGTTCACGCAACCATTTTGTCGCTCGGACCAAACAAAAAATGACCAGTCCAATCGCTAAAGTGATCGACCACATGGCACCAAAAGAGTAGTTATACCCTAGATAGGGTGGTACTGCTTTAAAATGAATGACGTAACTGGGATGACTCGGTAATGGGAAGGTCATCTGAGTCAAGCGATCGGCTGTGATTCTCGATGTGTTATCATAAAAACGATAGACAATCTCGGATGACGTGGTGAGTTCGAGCTCAACAATACTCGATGCCTGAAGTATTTTTGGCATCCAATCCGGCATTGAGTTTGCCGCTTGAGGATCGTGTAACTCTTGATCGACAACGTCAACAATCCCACTTAAATAGTGTTTGAGATAATCTTGTCCCATACGCTGAAACGAGAGTGCACCACCAATAAATAAGATGAACATGGCACTGGTGACAATTAAGGTCACAAAAGCGACTAAACGTGTGCTCAATTTAAGCGTTGGCGTATACCGCATGAAGCTGAATTCCCTTCTTAATTCATCGGCTATAAAAGTAAGATTAGTGAGCCCTGAATTTCTTGAAGTCACTCAATGATTTGGGCTTATCCTTAACTATATAAAAAAGCCGCGAACTTCGCGGCTTTTTTTGAAAATCAAATGGCTAGAACGGAAGACTCATGCCCGCAAAGAAGTCAAGCTCGTTCGTTCGTTACAAAACCCACGCTATAGCTACGCTCTCATCAACATACATGCTGTAGAAATCGATCATATCATCAAACTCCTTCATTTTATGTAAACTCCAGCGTTATATGAGTAAATGTCTTTACATTTTTATCGCGCTTATAGTATCACATTCATTCAAAGTCTAACACGTCTGGTCCCTCATTCGTAACAATGACCCACCAGAAATGTGTTGCTAAGTCAAACTCAGGTGCAAACTGGAAGCCCTTTCAATCATGCAATATGCTTGGGCTACTTAATGGTGAATGTTACATCAGACTTGTTTCTAAGGTTTTAGTCTAGTTATGTGATCTAATACATATTACATCTAAAAATCATATAATTTCTTTACC